>JAUSMG010000193.1 GCA_030645295.1 Saprospiraceae bacterium
GACCGGTGTGTCGCTTTACGGCGGTTTTGTCGGCACAGAAACGGCGCTAAACCAACGCAATCCTGCCCTTAACCTCACCATCCTCAGCGGCGATTTACTGGGCAATGATATAGCCGGCAATTTCACCCTAAACCGTAGCGATAACGCGGTACACGTCGTTACTGTTTTTGCCAATGCTTCTACGGCAAATGCGGTCGTTGATGGGTTCATATTGCGCGGCGGTCATACCCTGGTCGGCACCCCAAACCTTGATCTGACACGTCGGGGCGGCGGTATCTTAGCCGGGGCCCAGGTTACGGTGCGCAACTGCACGTTTACGGACAATTTTGGAGAGTCGGGTGCAGGATTGGCAGCCATTGGCGCCAACAGTAACGGTATAGTGGTGGATCATTGTTTATTTGAGGCAAACAACGCTACCGAACAAGGCATTCTTCTGCTTCGTCAAACACCAACCGGGGTGGTTAAAAATTGCATATTCCGCAATAACCGGACCAACAGAGGAGCGCTCTACCCACAGGAAACGGTGTCGGTCACCATTGACAGCTGTCTTTTTGAAGGCAATAATGCAGGCGCAAATTTTGGCTCAGCCATGTTTTCCTGGCAAGCCAGTTGGACGCTGACCAACAGTATTTTCAGAAAAAACAAATCCAATAACGCCGGGATTTACATCGACAACCGCGAAGGCGGCGACCTGGTGACGGTGGACAACTGCCTTTTTGAGCGGGATACGGCCATGGGCTTTGGTGGAGCAGGTATTTATGGCTGGCAAGCCACGGCGGTGGTAAAAAACTGCATTTTCCGGGAAAACTACGCCCCAAATGCCGCTGCGATGTACTTCAATGGCAGTGAGTTCGACAGCCAATTTAGCGTGGACAGTTGTTTGTTCGAACGAAATGTCACCACCGGTTACGGGGGTACTTCCATCTATCATAACCGCACCAATTATACCCTCAGCAACTCTGTTTTTCGCGACAATGTAGCGCCGAGTTCCGGAGCCGCGCTTTACCATGGCGACACTACTATTTTTTACATAACCAATTGCCTCTTTGAAGGAAACACCGGCAATTATGCTGCCGCTGTGGCAAACTATGGCAAAGGCTGTAAGGGCACTTTTGAGGGCTGTACTTTCCGTGGTAACAAAGCCAATCAAGGTGGCGGCGCCGTGAGCAATGGCTTTAAGGCGGATGTTTTGTTTAAAAACAGCACTTTCCTGGGCAATGAAGCAAGTTTTGGAGGAGCTATTTTTACTCAAAATGACACTACCCGACTTCAGGTGGAGGCTTGCCTGTTTACAGAAAATACTGCAACTGGAAACGGAGGGGCCATTTTTATCAACCGGGATATTGCGGCAAGCATACAAAACACGGAGTTTACTTTCAATACCGCTAATTTTGGCGGGGCACTTCACGCCAATGGCGATAGCTTGCTGACCATCGGGAATACCATTTTCCGCGACAATTTTGGCAACACTCAAGGGGCAGCCATTAATTTCAATGAAATCAATGCCGTCCTGACCAATTGCCTTTTTGCCAGAAATATCAACCTGGGTGCTGGCGCTGGCGGCGCAATGTCCATCAATGCTTCCGATAGCCTTAGCAGTCGGGTGAAAGCGGTCAACTGTACGTTTGCAGACAACGAAGCGGCCATTGGCGCAGGCATTGCACAGTGGGAAGCTCCGGTTGGAGATGCGCAACTTTCGCTCCTTAACTGCCTTTTCCAAAACCCCGCCGGAGAAAACTATTCGATTGAGGAAGGTGCGCCGGAAGTTATAACGCTCAACGGAAACCAAAGCAGCGATGCTTCGCTCGAAGCGTACCTGACCGCAAGTAAGGACGCCCACAACCTGACGGTCACTTTTGTTGATCCCACGAACGACGATTACCGGCTTACGATGAGTCCGGCAGTGGACGGCGGCGTGGCTGAAGGTGCTCCAACTACCGATCTTCTTGGGAACCCACGTATTGGACTGCCAGACCGGGGTTGTTATGAATTGGGCATTAATAATGTAATAAACATTGGATTTCAAGTGCTAACAATGCAGTGCTCGCCCAATCCTGCCGTCGGGCATACCCTGTTGAGCGTTCAGAACGAACAGCTGGGCGAAGCAGAAATCATGGTCTGGAATCAGGCCGGTCAACGGATCCAAAGTTTGTCGGTCACGAAATCAAGCCCGGAATTCACGTTTTTACTCGATCTTGGTCAACTGCCCGTTGGCAATTACCGCGTACAATTCAGACTGGGCGCTGCGGTTCACGAAGGCTCGTTCATTAAAATTTGAACGATTGGATTGATTTTCATAAAATTTGCGCTGCCCAATGCTGTTGCGGGGCAGCGCAATTTTTTTTTGGGAGCGCTTTTCTGTTTTTACTTTAAATCATTTAACTTCGTAGTTCACCAAACCCACGCTCCCAACCAATGAAACTTACAATCTGGAATTTAGTTCCCACGGACGAAGCCGCCGCCGTACGGCTTCAATCGGAACTCAATATCCCCCTTATTTTTTGCCGGCTACTCATCCAGCGGGGCATTCTGAACCTCGAAGACGCCAGAACTTTTTTCCGTCATGATCTGAACAACACCCACAATCCATTCCTCATGAAGGACATGGATCTGGCTGTACAACGCCTTGACACAGCGATTCAAAACAAGGAACGAATTCTGCTTTATGGCGACTATGACGTGGACGGCACCACCAGCGTCGCACTGATGTACGCTTTTCTCTCGCGCTTTCATTCCAATCTGGATTACTATTTGCCCGATCGCGACAAGGAAGGTTACGGCGTGAGCCTATTGGGCGTGGAGTATGCCCGGGAGTCAGGTTGCACGCTTATCATCGCGATGGACTGCGGCATCAAAGGCCATAAACCTATTGCGCTGGCCAAGTCTTACGGTATTGATTTTATTGTGTGTGATCACCACTTGCCGGAGGGCGATCTGCCGGATGCGGTAGCTTGTCTCGACCCGAAGCGGGAAGATTGCCCTTATCCCTACAAAGAACTCAGCGGATGCGGTATTTCTTACAAACTGGCTCAGGCATTTGCGCTGCACCACAATACTCCATCTGAAGAAATTACTTCACTGCTCGATCTCGTAGCCGTCAGCACTGCTTGCGATATCGTGCCGATGACAGGCGAAAACCGGATTTTCGCGCACTTTGGGTTGCAAAGACTCAATCGCTCGCCGCGCCTCGGCTTGTGGGCCATTTGCCAGCGCATCAACCGCCCGCAGCCCCTGGATATTACCGATGTAGTGTTTGGAATCGGTCCGCTCATCAATGCCGCCGGCCGGCTCGCCGATGCGCGGGAGGCTGTGCGTCTGCTGCTTTCCGTCGACAAAAACAGCGCCCTCGACAACGCTAGTCAGCTCGTGACGCGCAACAAAGCACGCCGCGAAATGGATTACGCCACAGCCGAGGAAGCCCACCGAAAATTCAAGGAAATGGCCAATTGGAGTGGAAGAAAAAGCACCGTGCTTTTCGAGCCAAATTGGCACAAAGGCATCATTGGGATCGTGGCAAGCCGGATCGTGGAGACTTTTCACAAGCCCACGGTGATCCTCACTGAAAGTAATGGGAAGGCGGTTGGTTCGGCACGTTCGGTGGCAGGATTTGACTTATACGGGGCCTTGCAACAGTGTGAAGATCTGTTCATTACTTACGGCGGACACGCGCACGCGGCCGGGATGCAAATGCCTTTGGAGAATGTGGATGCATTCATCGAACGTTTTGAAACCGTTGTAAGCCAAACCATTGCACCAGAAATGGAAGACCCGCAAATTGACGTTTGCACCAAAATATTCTTCGACGAGATCACGCCGGAGTTTTGGAAAATGCTGAACCGATTTGAGCCATTTGGCCCGTATAACCGGAATCCGGTCTTCTGGGCAGAAGATGTTTCTGATACCGGCCAAAGTAAGCTGCTCGACAACAACCACGTCAAACTTTCCTTGCGTCAGGCAGGGAGTAAGGTTGTAATGACCGGCATCGGGTTTGGCCTTGGAAAGGCATTTGAAAAAGCGCAAGGCAGACCATTCGGCCTCTTATTCAACCTCCGAGAAGATGAGTGGCAGGGACGTCGAACTTTGAAGATCTATGCCAAGGATATGCGGTGATATTAAACACACAGCACCTATGTGTTATTTTAAACGCTGAAAGTCTGAGCCTAATTGCCGTCAGGCAGATTGGACCCTTTCTAATGTTCTTCTGCTCTTCCCAAAATCTTACCCTGCTCAAAATTTTTCCGCAATCGCTCCTCTTCTTTTCGTTCCTCCTCACTGATGATCGGGGCTCCCATTTTTGACAGATCCGGCTCACCCGCATCAATCCAGGCCGTGTACCAGGCACTGCTGACGGCACGGATCGCCGCCCGCATCCGTCGTTCTACCATGCCATTCATGGCATCCTGATAAGCTGCGGCAAAGTCGCGGCAAGGCATTACCGACATCACGCCGGAGCGCATATCCGGGCACATCTGTCGGTCGAGCGGGAAGGTCCGGCGTAATTTTTTTTCAAAGGTTAAAACACTGTCTACCAACTTGTTAGAGTCAAAAACCATTTGCCAAAACCAGTCTTCTGAGTGCTCCACGTACTCAGGTTTTCCGACAAAATAATCATAGGAATCATCGGCAAAAAGTTCAGGGATCCGGCTTTCCCAAAAACCGTGGATGCCGTGTTGTTCCGTTTTTTGTCCGTTGTAATTGCTTGTCGTGTGGAGCGGTACATGCGCGTCGCCAATGTAATGACCCATATCACTTGCTATTTTAAGAATCCGGCGACTATCGCGCATTCGAAAGGCCTCCGTCAATTGTCGCTGCATCCGCTGGAGATTCCAGGGCAAAGTCCCGTGCTGCGAAAGGTGCTCTTTGTAAAAAGCGGCTTGTGGACGTTCTTTCCTTCCCATAAAATCCAAAAAAGTGCGCAATGAATCCGCGTCCAGCGTTTCGTCGTCCTGATAAAAACGCGGCATCAATTGACTGTAAAACCAGTTTTCGTAATCACGCTGCCACACTTCCTGCAAAGGTTTTTTATCTCCCCAAAGCAGGATCGTATCTCCCGAAGCCTTCACGATCCAAATATCCGTGTGTGCCATGAGCGCATCCACCCATTGCCGCGGCAGGGCGTCAAAAGGCGGCTCTCCGTAGTTGTCCAGATCAATATAATGCCGCGGCGCCTCGTGTTTGCTGGCATAGCGACGCATGTCAGGGTCTACGGCATGATCCGTGAGGTAGTCGATATTGGGCTTGAAAAACACCATCATCTCCGGCGGCAGGGTAAAGACTGCGAGGCGGTTGATGCGTTTGTGGGCGAAGAAGCCCCAGTCGGGAGAGTGAGTGATTGATTGAGTGAGTGAGTGAGTGAGTGTTTCAAACCTATGCGTTTTCAGGGCACAGAGGCCGATGAATATCAAGGCAAGGACGGCTAGGCGGGCGAAAAAGGCGCGAGGCATGGGTGGGTAACCTTTCAAAAACTCCTCCACGGTACTTTGCTGAAGGTACTCGATTAAGATGGAAACAGGTACGCGCGTACCCTTGAAGACAGGAGTGCCACCAAGAATATCAGGATCTGAGATGATGTATCGGGAAGTTTGCTGCATGACAAGTTCGATTAGGCTACAAAATTAAGGTTTTTGTTTGTGTTCGCATCTTCCCGAAAGTTTAAAACTTTCGGAAAGTTCACCACAATTCTATTCCTCCTCAGGCCTGAAAAGACCCGCCAGCACCTGCTCCCGTACCTTGACAGATACGGTGCAGCAAGGGAGAAGACGCCATTTCGAGGAGGGGCTTGCTTTCTTGAAGTCTTTTCCAGCAATACTTACCCGTTTCAGGTTCTTTTTGGAAGTATTTTCCAACAAAGTCTTCGATTTGCGCTTCGTTGAAATCAGCGATTTCTACCTCTTTAAACTTTGAAAACCAATGATTGTATGCCGCCACGCGGCAACTCACCAAAAATCGACTTTCACGATATTTCTGAGTAAAATCGGTCACTTCCTGAATAACGTCATCCAAACGTGTATCTCGACTCACCTCGTCCAGTCCATCAAGTAACACTATGCAGTCCCCATTGCTTAGAATTCGCTCAATAAAGGTTTTCGCATCATCAAACCCGCAGAGGCTAAACTGTTCTGCCATAAAATCAAGCAACGGTTTCCCACTTCTGGCAAACTCGTGTAGGATGACAAAAATCGGCAACCTGCGATGTTTGATTATGCTGTCCTTATCCTTAGAGGTCATCCGCAGCGTCAGGTATTTCAGGTAGGTGGTTTTGCCTGCACCGGGTTTCCCCAGCACGATCAAGTTTTCATCCTTGACCAGGCCAAAAAAGATTTCTGCGCCAATTTCAATGGACGATTCAATCATGGGGAAAGGTAGAATTAGGCCCTCCTTCGCCCTAAAGGGCTATGGCGGGTACAGGTGGCAAGATAGGGAGCGGATTGAAATTCAAGATAGACCTCAAGCACTTGTTTCAAGGGTCATTCCCCTGCTTGTAGCAAGACATAATCATATAATTTTTGGCTAATCCTGAAACTGGTTTCACTACGCAAATTATCCAAAATCGGGCGAATAGCGTTCAGCAAACCTTTCGATTTGGCACTCAATAAAACACCCAATAGACCTGTATATGGGATACCAGCTGACTGTGCCACTTTTCGTCCACGCATCTCATCTATGAGTAGCAAGTCTGCAGAAATCTCACTGGCTAAAACGATGGCTTCCGATTCGCCTTCGTCCAATACACGTCGATACACACGAACTTTTTTGACATCGGAAACGGGGATAACAGATATCCAAGAAGAATTTTTCAGGCTAGAAAGGTCATGGCCAAATTGACTTTCCAATTGAAGTATTTCGCGCATTACGGCGGGCGGTACAACAACTTGACCGTACAAGGAGGGAAGCAAATCCAGATGCCCAACAAGAAAAAGCGCACTCAAAGCCGAGGTATCGCTTACAACGATCATAATTGCCGCAAGCGTTGCAGGGTGGCAATATCGTGCTCCAAATCTGCCACTTCATAATCCAGTTGGATGCCATGACGGTCAAGAAGGACAAGAAAATCCAAAGTTTCCATACCAAGCAATTCTTGAGCTTGCTCAAAACTAATGCGGCCTGCTCGGAGCAGGGTTAGTGCAAGTTCGATGCGGGCTTCTTGTTCGGTAAGTTGGACCGATTGAAGCCATTGATCGCTGATGGTGAGCATAATATTACAGTTTTGAGATTACAAATGTAGGCTTTTTGGTTGAAAAATAATGATCTGATTATTGAAATTTAGATTTTTAAATTTGCCCGTTTTAAGGTATCATCCAAACATCCGTCATTCCGAAAAAATTCAAATAAAGTCAATCCCAGCCCACTAACTTGCCGCCTTTACCCGCCATAGCCCTTCAGGGCGAAGGCGGGTTTTATACGAATTATGCTACGTTCCCACCCTTGGCCTTAAAGGCTTTGGCAGGTAAACCACCCACACCTATTTTCCTTCCAACGCAAAACGACTCACCCTATGCAAATTTCAACCGCCCGCAACAACGGCTACCTGTACCAGATCAGCATCATTGGCTTGCTGTTTTTCATATTCGGCTTTGTTACCTGGCTGAACGGAACCCTGATCCCCTTTTTGAAACTCGCCTGCGAATTGGACACTTTGCAGGCCCTGTTTGTAACCTTTGCATTCTACATCAGTTACTTTTTCCTGGCCATTCCTTCCTCCAAAATCCTGCAACGAACGGGTTTCAAAAATGGCATGGCCTGGGGATTGTTGGTCATGGCCGTAGGGTGTCTGATCTTTATTCCTGCTGCTCAGGCCCGGGCCTTCCCGCTGTTTCTGACCGGACTTTTTGTACAGGGAATGGGACTCGCATTGTTGCAAACGGCCTCCAATCCCTACATCAGCATCATCGGGCCGATTGAAAGCGCAGCGCAGCGCATCAGCATCATGGGCATATGCAATAAGGTGGCCGGTATTCTTAGTCCCTTGATTCTGAGCAGTATCGTGTTGAAAAACGCCACCGCGATAGAAACAGAAATCAACGCTGCCACCGATGCAGTGATCAAAAATGGCCTGCTCGATCAACTGGCGGGCCGGGTCGTTGCGCCCTATGTCGTGATGGCCATCGTACTCGCAGCGCTGGCACTGATGATCCGCCGTTCTTCGCTTCCGGAAATAGATACCGCCGAAGAATCCAACGACGGTGGACAGACGAGCCTTTCTGCCGGACGCAGCAGTGTGTGGCAGTTCCCGCATCTGGTGCTGGGTGCCGTGGCGATTTTTGTGTACGTCGGTGCAGAAGTGATGGCGGGGGATGTTATTGGTATCTACGGCAAGTCATTGGGCTTCGACCTCGACCAGACGAAGTATTTTACCGCATTCACCCTTGGCGGCATGTTGGTGGGTTATGTTTTGAGCATCTTATTGATCCCCAAGTACGTTGCGCAACAAGATTTTTTGAAGTACTCCGCCATTCTGGGCATCCTGCTTACGGTGATGACTTACTTCACCACAGGTTCGACAGCGGTTTCGTGTATTGCCCTTTTGGGACTGGCCAATGCCGTCATGTGGCCGGCCATTTTCCCCTTGGCGATCAATGGATTGGGACGGTTTACGCAGATCGGTTCTGCCTGGCTGATCATGGGTATTGCGGGCGGAGCGCTCATTCCACAGGCTTATGGATTGCTGGAAAAAAGCATGGGGTATCAGGCTGCATTTCTGGTATTGATGTTGCCTTGCTACTTGTACATTTTGTACTACGCGGTAAGTGGGTATCGGCCGCGATGATTAAGATTTGACAACTGTTTAAAAGTTGTGAATCCCCGCTAAATCGTTGAAATATAGGCGAAATGAATTCCGCCCTACATCGCTGACGCAAACTGCCGCAGAAAACGCACATCATTCTCAAACAGCAATCGGATATCGCCGATCTCGTACAAGCGCAATGCCTGACGTTCGATGCCCATGCCGAACGCGAAGCCGCTGTATTTCTTGGAATCAATGCCACAATTTTCCAGCACCTGCGGGTCTACCATACCGCAGCCGAGTATCTCCAGCCAACCCGTTCCTTTGGTGAGGCGGGCATTTTTCTCTGTGTCTGTACCCAACCAGATATCCATCTCCGCGGATGGCTCGGTGAAAGGAAAAAACGAGGGTCGGAGCCGGATCTTAGTCGCCCCAAACATCTCCTGAGCGAAGTACAACAAGGTCTGTTTCAAATCTGCAAACGAGACGCCCTCATCAATGTACAGCCCTTCAACCTGGTGGAACTGGGCGTGTGAACGCGTAGAAATCGTCTCGTTGCGATACACCCGACCCGGCGCGATGATACGAATGGGCGGCTGCCGGTATTTCATTACCCTGGCCTGTACCGGCGAAGTATGGGTACGCAGGAGCATACCTGGAGCGTCCACGACGTAAAACGTGTCTTGCATATCCCGGGCAGGGTGGTCTTCCGGCGTGTTCATGGCCGTAAAGTTGTGCCAATCGTCTTCGATCTCAGGTCCATCCACCACGCTGAAACCCATGCGGGTGAAGATATCCACAATGCGATTCATGGTCACCGCCACAGGGTGGCGCGAGCCGAGCGGAAGTGGTTCGCCGGGGGCAGTCAGGTCAATCACTTGAGCAGCAGCCCCTTGTAATTGATTTTCAAAGCTTTCTTTGAAGGTATCGTGTTTAGTCTCGGCCTCTTGTTTGAGCCGATTCATGAGCTGGCCATAGTCGCGTTTGCGCTCATTGGGCACGTTGCGCATTTCCTCCATCAAGCCTTTTATCAGGCCTTTCGTGCCGAGGTAGTGAATACGAAAGGTTTCCAATTCCGCAGCGTTGGCGGGCGATTGAGTGGCTATTTCAGCGAGGACTTGCTCGGCTTTTTCAAAAATATCTGCCATGGATGAGGGTGGACTGTTGACTATTTTACCCGCCGTAGCTTTTTTACCTGCCATAGCAAGAGCGAGGGAGGGAGCGAAGGCGGGTGACCAGTATTCTACATTGAAATAAAAAACGCCGCGCTAAATGGCGTGGCGTTCTTTCGAAGGGCAAAGTTTGCAAAAATTCCTCAAAGCTACTGCACCTTATCTCCCCTCAAAATCCTGAACCTTTTCCGGGCATCAACGGCAAATACACTGCCGGAATAATCAAGGAAAATTTTCTCGTAAATCTCTTTGGCCTTCTCTAAGTCGTTCAATTTCAATTCATATATCTGTGCCATAGCATAGAGTGCGTTGTCGGCACGGATGTCATCTTTGAATTTTTCGGCCACTTCCTGGTAAAGCGGAATGGACTTATCGTAGTCGCGTTGTTTGTCCCAGATCCGCGCTTTCAGGTAAAGAATATCGTCTTGCAGGGAGTGCTCCGGGAAGCCCGTCGCAAGGGTATCGAGTTTGAGAAAGGCCTCGTCAAATCGATTTTGAAGCACCAAAAGTTCAGCGCCTGCATAGAGCGAAATGGCATCTGAAGTAGTGTCGAGGTTGAGGTTGTCCATGATGAACACTGAGAGATCGAGCGCATCGTTGGAGATGAGTTTTGAAGTAGAGGCTTTCAAAATATCGAATTGCGCCTGTGCCCACTGGAAATCTCCGTTGAAATACGAAAGCCGTGCATTTTTGAATCGCGCCTCCTGCCCTATGGTATCTTCCTTAAATGCCTTGTCCACCTGACTATAAAGGAGTGTACTTTCCCAGACGTCGCCATTCATCAGATAATAGTCTCCCAGGTTGATTTTTAAACGGGCCTGCGCTTCCGGGCGAAGTCCGGGCATTTGTTTGAGTTCCTCCAAAAGCGCAATGGATTTAGGCAGGTTGCGTAAGTAAACGGCCTCTAAATCAGCCAATTGCATGATAATAGAAGCGCTCAAGTGGCTCTTTCCATATTGCGACAAAAACGATTCGTACTCGGTTTCGAGCGTCGTCAGATCTTGCTGGGTGTAATTAAAACCCTCCGTGATCTTGCGGCGCCGGCACTGCATGGCCTCCCGCTTCGCCTCGTAAAAAAATGGGCTGGTCTGGCCTTTTTCGGCGATCACATATTCGTAAGCAGCGATGGCCGCATCATAGTCCCTGGCCTCAGAAGCTTCATCAGCAACCCGCATAATGCGTTGGCCGCTTTCACCGAGCCGCCTATCGAGGGCCTTGTATTGGCGCAGTGCGCTTTTAAAATCTTTGCGCTGGACAAACGACCAGGCAAGAAGCTCCACGTAATCAGGGTTTTCGCTTTCCTGAATGCGTGCATAGAGCTGGGATTGAAGTTCGGCAATATCCTCAGGACCCAGCGAGCGCGCAAAAATGGTCTGAAGCGAGGGCAATTTGCCCGGGTCAGCGGCAAGTGAATTGAGGTATTGCTCGGTCATTTTTACCGGTTCACCCTTGCGGCGGTAGAGGTCGCCAAGATTGTAGGCAAATCGATTGGGGTCTTTCGCGAGCACCGCGCCGTGCTGGTATGTTTTGATTGCAAAATCGTATTTGGAATCATTCAGGAACATATTGGCCAGCCGGATCACGGCGGCATAGTCACTCGCCATTTTGTCAATGGCCCGCCCGTATTGTACTTCAGCCTCTGCTTTTTTGCCTTGTTCTTCTAAGAGGGTACCGTAGGTGACGTAGAGCGCATTGTTCTCCGGTTGATCTTTTATTTGCTTTTTAACGGATTTTTCGGCCTCGTCCCATTTTTCCAATTTGGTGAGGCAATCAATGTAGCGCGTAAAATAATAGTCGCTACGGCGTTCTTTTTCCACCAACTGGCCATAAAGCGCGGCTGCTTTTTCAAACTCACCGTCTGAAAAATATTGGTTAGCCAAATTTGGATCAGCGTTTTGCGCTTGCAAAACACTCAAATTCAAACCAAATATCAAAAGAGCAAATGCGGCATTGCGCAACGTGAAAACTTTCATGTGCTTATCAAGTTTGGGAAAAACCAGGACAAAAGTACGGGCATGCAATTTGGCAAACGGAAATTTGCCCCTCAGCATTTTGCTAATCAGACAAAAGTGTGCCGAATTGGGTTCAAAAAATCAAATCATCGCTTTTTTTCGTTCCCCAACCCGTGCCGCTATCCAGCCTGGTACCACCAGTGCACCCGCAAGCAGGTAACCGTAGTAAGCCATTCCCCGCCAAAGCAGGGCGATCACCAGACCGATGCCAGATGGCACATAATCGGAAATAAATCCCGCAAGCGCAATCTCCGCCAATCCTGCTCCGCCGGGGGTTGGGCTGAAGGCCATGATGATGAACATGGCCACCAGGCGAGCGTAAATGAAAGCCTGCGTACCGCCATCAATTGGCGTACTGGGCACAATGGCGATGATCAGACAATTGATCATCAAGAACTTACTCGTCCAGGCGCCCACAGCACAAAGGATAACCCGAAGGTGATACTTCCAATTTTGCTGGCGCAGTTCGGTGGCTGCAAGTTCAAACTCCTGACCATGCAGGGTGAGTTTTGGCGCAAATCTCTTTAACCATCTGATCTTGGCCAACCAGTTCAAACTGCTCTTGGCGTATTGCGGTCTCAAAAAAACGAAAAAGATGAGCAGCAGCCAATAGGTCACCATCATCCCATAGGTAACAAACATCACGTTCGATGCCAGGTTCTGATCCGAATAGGAGTTCATACCCGGGTACATCATCGGCGGACCGTAAATGGCAAGCAGAATTGGAAG
>JAUSMG010000207.1 GCA_030645295.1 Saprospiraceae bacterium
GATTTCTGCTCAATATGCTGATGGCGTTTTGAAAGTCAAGCTGCCCAAGAAAAAAGCCGATGAAAAGGCGGTCAAACAGATTTCAGTGAAATAGTAGTTCAGGAACATTTTTTACCTTTCGCGGGTCGTTCGTTACGGACGACCCGCCTTGTTATTATCCGCCCTCAAAGCATGAATCAAATTTCCGCTACGCACATCCGACAGATTTTCCTGATATTGCTCATTGGGGGAATTTTCGGTGTGCTTTTTTGGAACCTTCATTTTTTCGTCCCTGCTTTGCTGGGGGCATACACGTTGTATGTATTGCTAAGAGGGCCTTTGTTTGTGCTGACAGAACGCTGGAAATGGCATAAAAAGGCTGCTGCAGCACTGCTTTTGCTGTTATCCTTTATTGCCCTGCTTCTGCCTTTCAACTGGTTATTTATGATGCTTCAAAGGCGTGTGGTTGGTTTGTTTAGGAACGCGGACCAGGTCAGACAAAATGCCGAAGCACTCATCAGAACCCTGGAAGTAAAATACGAAATCTCCCTGCTCACCCCGGAGAATATGGTCAGTCTCAGCAATTGGGCCGTTGGTGCAGCACAAGGCTTGGTAGGAGCGACTCTGAATGGGCTTGGAATACTTTTGGCGGCCTTTTTTATCCTGTGGTTTATGTTGACCGAGGGTAAAAAAATGGAGCAAATGTTTTTCGAAGGCTTGCCGCTCCGACATGAAAACGTGACATATGTACGAAAACAGCTCAACGACATGGTTTGGGGCAATGCGCTTGGCATCCCGCTCATGGGACTTGTGCAAGCCTTTGCGGGGCTACTGATTTACTGGCTGGTGGGTGTGCCTGATATCTGGATGTGGTTTACCATAACTTTTGTGGCGGGTATGTTGCCCTTATTGGGCGTAGCATTGGCTTATGTACCGCTTTCACTCATTCTATTGGGGCAGGGCGAAGAAGGCAAGGCACTGCTGATCTTGCTGTATGGGTTCATCGTTATGGGTTCAGTGGACAATATTGCCCGGATGTGGCTGATGAAAAAAATAATTCAAACCCATCCGCTGATTACCCTTTTCGGGGTGGTGCTTGGATTGCAGCTATTTGGGTTTATAGGATTTATATTCGGGCCTATTTTGATCTCCCTGTTTATATTACTATTGCATATTTATCATAAGGAATTTCATCAAAGGGAATGAATATCAAGACTTTTGATCTCTGGCAAACTCACTTTTCCTTTTTAGCGGTCTGTTTTGCATTTTCACCCAGCACCAGTAGTGGCAGGGTAATGGTCGCTGCAACCCGCTGTGTTTCACTCTGGTTAAACAGATTTGACAAGAAGGAATGATGGTGTGGGATCATCGTCACCATGTCAGCACCGCTCCGGGCGGCCTCGTAAAGAATACCTTTATCCACCGCATTTTCATTCTCGTAAGAATAGCCATGGCGAATTCCGGTGAGCAGCGCCTGGAGATGGTGCTTCGCGGGGGACAGACCGCCCTGTGGCACCAGTTCAGGCGTTTTTTTCAGATCAAACAAGGTGAATACCTCTATGTACGCATCAAAGGCAATGGCCAAATCCCGAAGGGCTTGTACAGTTTCTTTGTTTGGAATAGCGTGGTCGTCAAAAGGAAATAGAATTTTCTTCACAGGATGAAAAGCCACACCCCGCGACACCACGAGTAAGGGCAATTTGCCCCGCCGAATGGCAGTGGAGGTCACGCTGCCATACAAAGCATTGGCCAAAGCACTTTGTCCATGCATACCCATCACCACCAGACCAGCCTTTTCTTCTTCAAGTACCTCCTCCAGATCGCTTTGCAAATCCCAGGATCGCACTACGCTATCAATTTTAATCGGATAACTTTGAGCCAAATCATCTTTGAGTTCTTTGAGCCGGCGCTCAAAACCCGCTGCCATCTCGTCCACAAAAATATTGGGGAAAACCGCAGGAAGATCCGTGGCTGGAACCGGGTAATTGAAATGATGGAAAAGCACCAGCCTGGATTCAGTCGCATTGGCGAGCGCAGCGGCATACACCACTGCATTGGTGGCACTTGGTGAGAAATCGGTACAAACGATAATTGTCCTCATATTCATATCATTGATAGGTTTGCAATTTTCATCTTAAGAGCAAAAGTGCAGGATAATATTGCTTAGTAGGGTGACAAACGTCAGTATGGATTCAGATATTTGTCAGCATAAAGGATGTCCAGGGTTAGAAATCATCAAAGTACCTGATGGATGTCAGTAATTTAGATGAGGTTGGTATTCCATCTTTGTCGCCCTATATGCTCTAAAAATGATAATAAATGGATCACAGAATTGAAGATCAGTCCAAATCTACCCATCCAATCGCGCTTTGGCTGTTGAAGGCCCTGCTGCTTGTACTGGGCGTTTCCGCGCTCGTACCGGGCATTGAGTTGATCCTTGATCCTACCGGGAGGCTGGTACAGTTCCCGGTAGGAGCGCTCGAAGGTTCGCCTTTCTCTGATTATTTGATCCCTGGATTTTTGTTGACCATCTTTATAGGCCTGCTTCCACTGGCGGCCTGGTTTGCACTTTGGAAAAAACCAGACAGTGCTTTTTTGAATCGAATCAACCCATTTCCCCGGAGGCATTGGGCCTGGACCTTAGCCTTAATGAGTGGCCTTGGATTGATGACCTGGATTTTTGTTCAGATGACGATGGTACCCTATTTTTTTCTGCAACCGCTTATGTTGAGTTGGGGTGCAGCGATCGTTTTGCTCTGTTTGGTCCCCGATGTCAGAGTATTTTATACCCCGCTCAGTGGGCAAGAATAGATGCTGAATCTTTACCCCAACGCCACATCCAACACCATCATCACACTGAATCCCAGCATTGTAGCAAGGGTAGCAAGGTCTGTATTGCCCGACCGTTGGGATTCAGGGATCAGTTCTTCTACGACTACAAAGATCATCGCCCCGGCAGCGAAAGACAAGGCATAAGGCAGCATCGGTTTCATACTCAGGACTGCAACGGCACCGATCACGCCAAAGACCGGTTCGACTGCGCCCGAAAGTTGACCATACCAGAATGCTTTTCGCCGCGACATCCCTTCCCGCCGCAAAGGCACAGAAACGGCCGTCCCCTCCGGAAAATTCTGCAATCCAATACCAATGGCCAATGCCACGGCCGCCCCAAGGGTAGCGCTGGGCATTTGGTGCACTACCGCGCCAAACGCGACGCCTACTGCAAGTCCTTCCGGGATGTTGTGCAAAGTGATAGCGAGTACCAGCAGCACACTTCGGCGCCATTGGGTAGAAATACCCTCCGCCTTCTCCATGGCCAAACCCGGGTGGACGTGGGGTAAAATCTTGTCAATCATGGCTAAAAAAAGCCCTCCGGACAAAAAACCGATTAAGGCAGGCGCCCAGTTTGGCAAACTGCTCACCGATTCGCTCATTTCGATGGCGGGCGCCAGAAGCGACCAGAAACTGGCGGCGATCATGACCCCGGCGGCAAATCCCATCATTGCGTCCAATACCTTTTGATTTATGATTTTGAAAAAGAATACCAGGGCCGCGCCCAATGCAGTGACACTCCAGGTGAATAAGGTGGCGAAAAATGCCTGCGTAGCGGGATGGAATTGGGAAATGAAGTCAATGATAGGATTCATGTCAGGTAATGAATGCTGTAGATATGCAGGCAAATTTAAGTGTTGGTTGACTTATGAAAGCCTCATAACTTTTAAATCTGCTCCTCCTGCCTGAATATCAGTCCTGTGGCTGAGCGCCATCATTGCAGCCCAATCTGTTTCAATTGAATTTTGTCGCAAAATTTCTAACTATGAAATCGAAACTGCTTTTCCCTATCCTACTCCTGCTGGGAGGATTTTTCCTCTTTCAATCCTGTAAATCCTCCAAAAACTCCATTGCAAGCGACAGCAGTTATGCCTGTCCGATGCACCCTGAAATAACAGGCAAAAAAGGAGATCGCTGTTCTAAATGCCAGATGGCGCTGGTAGAATCCCATGCGCCAGCCGTTTTCTGTTGTCCCATTCACAAAGAATGCAGCAGTAAAATAAGCGGAAAATGCCCAAAGTGCGGCACCCCGATGGAGCAGCCTGTGCAACCCTTTATCTGCCCGATGCACCCAGACCAAAAGGGTAAAAAGGGTGAGCGCTGCCCGAAGTGCCACATGGAATTAGAGATGGTAAAACCGGGAAAGGGGGTGGGGCGGTAGTGGTCTGAGAGATTTGACAACTTTTTAAAAGTTGTCAAATCTGTACCTGCTCTAAAACAAAGGGCAACCAGTTATCACGGTTGATGGTTTGAAATGTTGCCTGAGGGTAAGTTTCTTGCCAAGTGGCGGGTGGCTTTGCTTCCTTTTTGCCAAATTTGAATTCAAACCCCGCAAGGTTTCCTTCGTACTCTTCCACGTAATCGAGTTCAGCCCCGGTTTGCAGTCGCCAGAAAAACTGATTTGCCCGCCTTTGGGTGTTGTCGAGTAGCTTGGAGCGTTCCATGAAAAGGAAGTTCTCCCAAAGACTGCCCGTGTCGTCTCGGAGATGGAGCGGCGCAAATTTTTCGATTAAAGCATTGCGAACCCCTAAATCTTGAAAGTAGATTTTCTGTTTTTTGGAAATTTCCTTGCGCAGATTCCTGCTGTATCCGCCCACTGTTTTCAATACAAAGGCCTGTTCCAATAAATCCACATAACGCTGAACGGTGGCTATGTCCAGTCCTAGTTGTCTGCCTAATTCGTTGAAAGAAACCTCTGAGCCAATTTGAAATGCCAGTAACCGCAATAGGTCGCGCAACTTTCCGCTTTGGCGTATGCCGCTGAGTTCGAGAATGTCTTTGTAAAGGTAAGCATGGGTCAACTCGTGTAGAAAAGAGGCCTTGTCAGCGCGGTTTTCCAGTTCCAGAACTCCCGGATAGGCGCCAAAAATTAGCCATTCTTCAAGTCGGCTGTGGTAATCTAAAACACTTGAGCGCGCAATCAATTCCGTTGCAGAAAACGGATGAAGCCTAAATGTCCATGTACGCCCGGTCAAAGGTTCGTGGATTCGGTTGGCGAGATCAAGCGTAGAAGAGCCGGTGACAAGGATGCGCAGGTTTGGGAAATTGTCGTGGAGAATTTTTAGGTTGATACCAATGTCGGGGATGCGTTGCGCCTCGTCAATGAAGAGAAAATCAAACCCAGCAACAAAAAGTCGCAGTTTTTCAGGGTCTCTGGAAGAGAAAACCTCGGCATGTGGGTCAAAATCAGCGTTGACCTGCAAGACATTTTTTCCCGCCATTTTTTCAAGAATATGCTTTGCTAAGGTTGTCTTGCCTACCTGTCTTTGTCCATACAGGAGAACAATTTTGCGGGGTTCGCCCATCAGCCGTGCAGTGATTGCTTGCTCTAATGTTCTTGAAATAAATGCTGCCATAATGCCTATTCTAAAATATGGCGCAAATTTATCGAATTAGTTCGACAAAATAGCGAGAATTTGTCGAATAGAAAAACAGAGCGCTAAATATTCGGAAGATTTTCCGACACCCTCCCCCAAAACGTATCATCCAGCAGCCGCGCGCTGCCAATCAGGGCGGCGTGTTCACTATGCTTGGAAACCACGACTTTTACGGATACACCTGCTTTTTCCAATCCTTTCCGGAACTCGCTCCCGAACAGCGGTAGCGCATGGGCAATGTTGCCCCCGATGATCAGAACTTCTGCTCCAAACTTTTGCAATGGGATGGCCAGGCAGTCCGCCAGATTTTGGCCAAACTGCAAAAACAGGCCTTTGGCGATGGCATCGGTGTCGGTTTTATCCATCAAATCCTTCACGCCCGGGATTTTCTGGCCGGTCAGTTTTTCATATTCTCCTACAAACCAGCGCGTGGAAAAATAGTCGTCCGCAATGCCGTCTTTGAACGGCAAATGCCAGAGACAGCCTTCTTTGGGCACTTCATCTCCGGACACCACGGGCACCCCATCCTCGGTGAAAGCCGAGCCAAAACCCGTCCCCAAAGTGATGACCACCACTTTGTGAAATCCCTGCCCTTCACCGGTCCAGGCCTCCCCGACCGCGAAGGAGCTGGCATCGTTCAAAAAGCGCATGGGCAGTTCATTTTGCGTGGTCAACAATGGATTCAAGGCGCTGGGTATGTGAAGGCCATATAAGTTTTTGAACTTATGCTCCATCTTCGAGACGCCGTTTTGATAATCGAAAGGTCCCGGAATGGCAAACCCGATGCCTGCCAATTGAGATTCCTCTATTTTGGAAAGCGTATCGTTCAGGGCCTTCGCCCAGCTTTGGAGGATGGTTTCCGCCGAAGCTTCGTGACTAAAGGCGACCCTTGAAAGGGTGTCCAGGAGAAGTTCGCCTTCCCGGATTTTTACGGCTGCACAGGTGATGTGGGTGCCGCCGATGTCGGCGCCGATGGAGAGGGGATGTTGCATGGTGCAAACCTAGATAAAATCATCTCCCCCGATGATCTTTATCGCCATCTTTTAATAATAGCAGATGCAACTTTGATGGTCCAAAAAAATTGGACAATAGCCGGGATAATGGTAATTTCGGGGGAGAAACTGGCTTCCTGAAAAGTGAAAAAGATGCTTTGGTCACCCTAAAATGTGCCTTTTATCGTTTATAACAATGCATAAAGAAAGCGACACGGCTTATAAAAGAACATCTAACCAGGCAATTGCCAGGGTACTGACGGATATTGCAAATCTGTTGGAAATCCAGCACGCTAATCCGTTTAGGATCCGGGCCTATCGATCTGGGGCAAATGTGGTGCGAAAATTTGAAGAACCAGTGCAACAGATTGTGTTTTCCGGCGATGGACAGGCTTTGCAGGATTTGCCGGGCATTGGCGAAAGTCTTTCGGCCGTTATTGAGGAGTATGTGAAAACGGGCAAATCTCAGTTGCTCAACCGATTGAAAGGGGCTGTTTCTCAAGAAGAAGTGTTTGAGCAAGTACCGGGAATCGGGAAAGGATTCGCAGAAAGAATTGCCAGGGAGCTCAATATCAAGACCCTAGAGGATTTGGAACTCGCTGCCCACGATGGACGTCTGGCCAGGATCGATGGATTTGGTAAACGCCGCTTAGAGGCTGTCCGGACAAGTCTGGCCGGTATGCTAAGTGGTTTTGCGCAGAGAAGGCAGCGGCATATTGCCAGAGCATCTGAGGACAAGCCTTTGCCGCTGCCTACTGTGGCTCAATTACTCGAAGTGGATGCCGAATACCGCAAGAAGGCAGCGGCTGATAAGTTGAAAAAAATTGCCCCCAAGCGCTTCAACCCCGGCAAAGTAGCCTGGTTGCCTGTGCTGCATACCGAGAAAGGGGACTGGTCTTTTACCGCGATGTTCTCCAATACAGCAAGGGCGCATGAACTGGATAAGATAGACGATTGGGTGGTGATCTTTTTTGAGAAAAATGGATTTGAAGGCCAGTCAACGGTCGTGACCGAAACCAGTGGCGCTTTGAAAGGGAAACGGGTGGTCAGAGGCCGTGAATCTGAAAACCGATTTTTTCACTAATATATTATTATCATGAGCCTACACAAAAAAAACAACAAATCAGGCAAAACATGTACGGTAACGTTCTGTTTGCCAAAGGAAATTGCCAATGGTGCAATGGATATTAAAGTCCTGGGCGATTTCAACGACTGGGACGTGTCGAAAGCAATATCCATGAGATCTAAAAACGGAGAGTACCGGGCTTCGGTGGATCTGGAGCGTGATAAAGAGTATCAGTTTCGCTACCTGATCGACAATAAAATCTGGGAAAATGACTCTGCGGCAGACAAATACGTGCCGACTCCATTTGGAGTGGAGAACTCCGTAGTGGTTGCTTCCACATAGAAGTTATCTCCCGTGCTCGTAGTATTAATATCAACGACCTGAAATTCCAAGCGGATTTTGGGCCGATTGCTACTGCTTTTCCCAAAATGGACTAAAAATCGAGTTTCATGCAAACGTCTGTTATCTCCATAGCATTTCCGATAAGGGAGCCGCTTCCCAATGGCGCCGTACTGTTATCAGCAGATGTGGGCGGCACTAAAACTGACCTGGCCTTTTATAAGATCCAAATGGGATGCCCCCCCCGGAATTCATGAAAAAATGAAAGACCATGATCCGGCAGCAGTCATTGGGCTCGCCGCAAAGGAGGGGTGTGCGATTTGCGCGGAATCTATTCGTCAGTTTGTGCGCTATCTGGCCATTGAAGCTTCGAATTTTGCCTTGAAGATTAAAGCCACCGGAGGTGTTTTCCTGGGTGGTGGTATTCTTCCAAAAATCTGGAACGAAAACCTCCGAACTGTTTTTCTAGAGCACTTTTTTCAGGTAGGGCGTCTGAAACCTTTGGTGGGTTCTATGCCGGTTTACCTCGTGATGAATCCCCAAACAGCCATGATGGGGGCTGCATATTTTGCGCGATGATGATGGACTTATGGCCTGCAAAATATCAGAGCGGACCATGATTCAAATCATTGCTTTTGAAAGGTTATCAAAACAACTTTGTATCCAAAAATTAGCGTCATGAAAAATCTACCATTTCTTTTTTGCCTGCTGATGTTTGTGACCATTTCGAATGCTCAGATGGTCATCAATGCCAGCGATATGCCTTTTATTGGCCAGGAAATTGAGCAAGGAAATGATACGATGCCCGGCGCCCAAATTCAACCTGGCGGTACAGGGTTAAATAGTTGGGACTTTTCTGATTTGGAAGACCATTTAACCCTGAAACTTAGGGTGCGGCCGCCAGCAGAAGCGCCGTTTTATACACAATATCCATCGGCGACGGCAGCCATGTAGGCTGGATCGTATTGGATGCGCAGTCTGTCCCCGACACCAATATTAGTTATGGCTGGTGGGGAAAAATCCAAAGGAAATTATATGGCCATCCTGAAAAGCCGGGACGGAAAAGTCGTCGGGGGACAAAAGTTTGAAGTGCGACGTTGAAGGGACTTTTTAAACGCCGGCTTTTTGCAGTAAACAATTTACCATGAAGAACGCTCTTTTTCTCGGCTCGGTAGCAGGAATCCGGATTTATATTCACTGGACCTTTCTCATTCTGATCGGTTGGATCGTATTCAGCAATCTCAGAACGGGAGCAAATACGCAGGAAGTACTTTGGTCTGTCCTTTTTGTCCTGACCATTTTTGCCTGTGTTACCCTGCACGAGTTGGGGCATGCTTTGACCGCAAAAAGATACCATATTAAAACCCGGGATATTACCCTGTTGCCAATCGGCGGTGTGGCGAATATGGAATCTATTCCCGAAAACCCCAAAGAAGAACTTCTGGTCGCTTTGGCCGGGCCAGCCGTCAATGTGGTCATCTTCGGTATTTTGTATTTGGCTATAGGACATACCATTACAGAAGAATCATTTCTGCAACTCAAAACCATCGGCCCCGATAATTTTCTGTTTGCCGTGATGTTTGTCAACCTGTGGCTTGCTATATTCAACCTCATTCCAGCCTTCCCCATGGATGGCGGGCGTGTTTTTCGGGCATTATTGGCTTTTCGAATGGATCGCGCGCGCGCTACCCGGATCGCAGCCGGATTGGGTCAGGTCTTGGCCATGGGATTTGTCTTTCTGGGGCTGTTTTACAATCCGTTTTTGGTGTTCATCGGCGTGTTTGTCTTTCTGGGCGCTCAGGCCGAAGCCAATCAGACGCAAACCCACGCTTTGTTACATGGGCATACCGTGCGCGATGCACTCTGGGAAAGTTCTCCCGAAATTGAATCGGCCGCGACGATTCGGATGGCCGCCGACCGACTGCTGGAAGGTCAGAACAAATACTTTCTGGTCGTCCACGACGGTAAACCGGAAGGCTCTATTGGGCGCGATGAGATCATCCGGGCGCTCCGGGATTTGGGGGAAACGGCATCGGTCCGCGAGGCTATGCGCAAGGATCTCCTGTATCTGAGCCCTGAAATGCCCATCGAAGCGGCCTTGAGGCAAATGCAAACCCAAAATCAGGAGTTTGCATTGGTTTCGTCCAATGATCAGATCGTGGGTGCATTGGATATGGAAAACATCGCCGAATATGTGATGATTAGGGGCGCTTTACAAGGGAAAAAGGGACAATAATTCTAATAAAGTAGAATTTTCTTGGCTGTAATCCTCTTTAAAAGGGTCAAGATTATATTTTCAGCCAGGCGGGCATTTTTCAGACACACTTTTCAGGACACTATCAACTGACGATTTTGGATTTACGATTAAGGTGATCCATTAAAAACCGCTCACCAATCATTCCCCACAATCCCAATCGTAAATCCAAAATCGTCAATCGTTTTACTTTTTGCTTCCGCCAAACCGGTAACCGATACCCAATTTGCCTTGGAGCATGAGTTCGGGCCAATCCACATCCTGCTGAATACCGTCGTTTTCTTCGTAGGTGTTGTTATCTATCAAAGCACGTCCGGCGCCAAAGCCGATGTCAAACACAAACCCGCCTTTTGAAACAACTTTGTAACCCAGGCCGAAACCAACACCGAAGCGGTTGGAAGTAAAATCGGCATAGTTCGAATTATCGTCGTATTTCCACTGGCGGTTAACGTAACGAAGGAAAGCATCCACGTAGAAACGGTCGGCGCCGTTTTTTGGGCTGAAATAATATTTGCCCACCACGTTAACCGGGATGTTCGTGCCTTTGATTTCATCAATTTTGTTGGTCCCGAAACCTACGGCGGCTTCCAAACTAAAGTTCTCCGTCAGGGTAAAATCGGCGCCTACGCTCAGGTCGCCAAACAACAGGCCGACCGGGTTGATGGTGACATCTACCTGAGCATTGGCGGTTTGGGTAAAGGAACACAGGAATGCAAGTGCGGCAATTGCCAACATTGAGAGGTTTCTCATAAGATAATTGTTAAGTGTGAAAGAAAAATTAAGTTACTTGATTGTTGGGCAATAGACGCTGCTAAACTTGAGCAAGTGACAGGTTGGGCGTATTAAAAAAAAGTTAAGGGGAAAATATAATAACCCGCTGCGGGCGGCTACGCTTTGCCGATGAAGCGTTGTCCCCAGGATTCAGGTCCCCTTGGAAAATCAAATGTGCAATCATCGGAGAAGAATTCCATTGTCGCATCAAGGTCATGTCGGTTGAATGCCTCAAGGATTTGCTTCAAAGTGTCTACGGTGACTTTCATTTCTTGAGCGTTGGTTTGAACCTGCAATGTGTTGTCATTCGTCTCGTTCTCTACAACGCATGGTGTTCCATTTTAAGGAAACCGCGCACTTTGTCCCCCGCGGGCACCAGAACCGGAATTTGAGCCGGGAATATTTCGGCGTGGCGTGGCGAACAATTTCTCAAAGCCCCTTGACCCGTTTTTCAGAGGGAGGTCAAAAAGTTGATTTTCATTTATTTTATAGACTCCCAAAAAATATAAATATTTAAACACATATAAAATATAGATGGTGAAGAAATCCAAATACTGTCTTTTAGTTTCAATCTTATTATTAAAGCCACTAACATAAGAAGGGCAAGACCTAAAGACGAAGCTGTTAAAACGGGTTTGAATATTAGACCTACCATTAAACCTGTTGCTCCCATGAATTCTAAGATTATTGTTAACAGAGCAAGGTTTTCTAAGCCAAACCGTTTGAATTCATCTTTCATGTGAGATGATGTAAAATAAGTAGCCACGTAGGCAAAGAATGACAAACTTGACACTAAAATGCAAATTTTGTTTATATTCATATTTTAATTACGGTGTTGATGTTGCTACTAAGAAACCACATAAAATTAGAAGGATAAGAGAGGGTAAATGTTTAATAAACGGATTGCTTGTTTTGAAATGAAAATATTGGGCAGCCATCATGAATAGACCCATCATGACAGATGGAACAAGAATTAATGATGGATACCAGATGCTCACTACAAGCAGTGTAGCTAACGAGATTTTGGTTGCTCCCACAAAGTTTCGGGTTAAATCATTTAATCCGAATTGTTTGAATTCTTTAGTAACATTATCGAACCTAAAGATCCAAACATAAGCAACAGATATTGCTATCGTTATTTTTACTATTGTTATATAATTTTCCATTTTTTTAATTTTGTTTTTACTCTTGTGGCTTTTCAGATTACGCCCTGTTTTTAAAGTGGTTTCTGGTCTCCAGCACAGGAGATTTTTGATTCATCCAAGGGGCGTTTAGGGTCGTAAATGTAAGCACCACCCTCCAATGTCCAAATTATTTAAGTAGAATGTGGTAGGCGACCTTCTTCGCCTAAAATCATCCACTCCCACGCTCCACATCGTGCATCCCTCCAATAATACCTCTCCGCTGGCGCAAGGCAGAGGCCTTGCGCCAGCAGGGCAGTTGCTCGCCGTGTAGTTCGTCGGTCTGTTTTTCGACCGCGTGGGATTCGCCCGTGAGCGAGGCCTCTTCTATTTTTATGGAATGCGATTCGAGCAAGCGGATGTCGGCGGGCACCATATTGCCCGCTTCGAGCAAGACCACGTCGCCCGGCACGAGTTCGGTGGCACTTAGATGAACGGGCAGCCCGTTTCGCAGGACGGTGGCGGAGGGCGCGGACATTTTTTTCAAGGCCTCCATGGCCTTCTCCGCCCGGTATTCCTGCACAAAACCGACGATTGCATTGAGCACCACGATTATCAAAATAACGACCGTGTCTTTCACGTCGCCAATCATGCCGGAGAGGACGGCGGCGGCCATCAAAATCAGGATCATTGTGTCCTTGAACTGTAGCAAAAAAAGGAGCCACGCAGGTTTTTTCTTTTTTTCCAAAAGTTCGTTTCTGCCATGCTCTTTGAGCCGCTCTTCGGATTGGGAGGCGGAGAGGCCAGTGGGGAGACTGCCTGTCAGTTGGAGGGCCTCTTCTTTCTTGATTAAATGCCAGTTCATAATTGGCAGTGTTTAAAAAGGTTATTTGGCGGTTTTGCGAAAAACCAGCATGGGCGTTTTGGTAACGAATGAATAAGCCTCTGACCTGCTCGAAGAGAACAGTTTGTCGAACCAGGTTTTGTTGGTATGGGTAAAAAAGGCCATCATTGAAGGCTTTATCTTTTTTATCAACTGGTCCAACTGAACGGCAAAGCCTTCATCCAATTGGAACTTTTCGAGATAAATCTGGTCGAGGCATTCATGTTTTTGCCGCCACATAGCCTTCAGCGACTCCTGGTCCAGTGATATTTGGCCGGGATAATAGAAATGCGCCAAGTTCACTTTAACTTCCATGGATTGGACAAACCCCACAACTTTGGACAGTTCTTCGTTTATATTTTCCAAATCGGAGGCGTAAAGGATTGTTTTGATTCTCTGTACCCGATAAGTATGAGGAACCGCCAGTATCGGGACGGATGATTTGAGGATCACACTACTGGTGTTCGTGCCGATTATTTTTTGGATGGAGCCTGCGCCCCGCGTGCTCATACAAATCAAATCGAACTTGTTTCGATGGGCGTAATCCAAGATGGCGCTTTCCGGACTAAAATCCTCCAACACAGCGCACCGATATGTGCCAGGAGTGACTTTCATGGATTTGTAGAGGGCTTCAACGAATTTTTCAAGTTGTTGCAAATGTGCCGTAGTTTGCTCCCGCATAGCGGTTTCTATACGTTTCTGATGGAATGTCGTCGGAATCAATGCCTGAAAACAATGAAAGAATACCAACTCAAGCTCTTTCTGGGTGGCCAGTTGGATAGCAAAGCGCAAACCCGCTTTTGAATGGTTTGAAAAATCGGTGGTGACGAGTATTTTTTCCATGATAAGGTATTTTAGACCATCAGGTCAAGTGCAGATTTTTTTAATTGTAATGACTTTCTCACCAAAGTGGCTGATCTTACACCTAGAGCTACCGCGCCGTCAAGCCTCCGTCAATTACCAACTCTGCCCCGGTTATATAGGATGCTTCATCTGAAGCAAGAAACAAAGCCCCCTGTGCAATCTCGATGGCTTCGCCGATTCGACCAAGTGGACACATGGCTTTCATCATCCCGTCCAACATAGTCGGGTCGGTGGGCAGGATTGGCTCAACCATAGGGGTCATTACGCCTCCGGGGTGAATGGAATTAACCCGGATATTGAAAGGGGCAAATTCAATGGCTTGGTCTTTTGTCAAGAGCAACATGCCGGCCTTGGAAGCCGAGTATGGCGCTCCGTTCCCGCCCACGATCCCAGCGATGGAAGAGATGTTCAAAATAGCTGCTTTGCCCGATTTTTTAAGGGCGGGCAATGCGGCTTTTGCACCTAAAAAGGCACTGGTGAGGTTGATATTCAGGATTTTGTTCCAGCGTTCGAGGGAAGTTGCTTCCGTGGTTTCCATAGGCTGGTAGATCCCCGCGTTGTTGACGAGGATGTCAATTTTACCAAATTTTTGGAGGGTTCTTTCCACTACTTTTTGCCAGTCGGATTCGGAGGCAACATCGTGCTGAATGCATTCGATGGCGGTACTACCTTTCTGGAATTCCTGTACCCAGGCATGCAACTTGTCAAACTGGATATCACTAGCCAAAACCTGCGCGCCTTCCTGAGCGAACAAACGGGCAATGGCTTCTCCCATGCCCCCGGCTGCTCCGGTGACGATGGCGACTTTGTTTTGTAAACGGTTCATAATTGATTGATTTGAAAAAATTTGTTGTTCTAGAATCCATTGAGGAACACGATCCATATAGCACGTCGCATATGCAAATTTTTGACCTGTTTATTACGTCGTTAGGCAACTCCATTTAGAACACAAAATAAACTTTTTTAATCACCTGAGAAATGAAAATCAGGCTAACCAGCTACTTTTTTTCTTAAATCAAGATTGTAAAAAAATGATATTTGCAAATAATGTTTAGTTGTGGTGTTTACCGTTTGAGCAAGATAGCCAAGTTGGACGTTTGATTTTGGTATAGCCTGATAGCCGATTGCTGCATATAATCGGTTTCTATCGAATGGCAAAGATGAAAAATGGATAAATACTTCATCGTAAAAAGACAAAAATAAGGTATTTTTTTCGATTACCTTTTTGTTTAGTGGAATAGTTGTTCTTAGCATGTATCGTATCCTGTTCAAGTATTTAAAACTGCGATACTGGGCTTCTGTGTGCAGGCTCCATTTTTCGTGCAAACGAGTTTGGTTAAAAAACATGAACCAACTGCCTGTTGCCCCTAATGGAGACTGGGAAAAAGCAAAGTTACCGCATGAAACAACAACATATATGGTGACAGATAGTAGTATTTTTAGTTTACAATCCATTCACTGAGGCAGCGTTAACTGTAATCGTATTGTGATAAAATATAACCTCGCCTGTGGTGATGTCGTGTGTGCCGCCAACAAGTGCTATTTCTCCTTTTTCTATCATCTCTTTTAGAATCGGGCTGCGCTCCACAATGCTTTTAACGGTTCGCTTTACATTGATGGCCGATACTTTTTCTACAAATACTCCGTTGGCTGAATTGCGGTTTTCGGTGGTGGTTAGTTCATCATCAACAGCAGGTCTTATTTTTGTAAGCAAAGCCGTCAGGTTGCCCATTTCCACATGGTCGCAAGCACCTCTTACCGCACCGCACTTGGTGTGTCCCAATACAACGATGATTTTTGAGCCGGCAACTTTACAGGCAAATTCCATGCTGCCCAAAATATCTTCGTTGATGATATTTCCGGCAATACGGATACTAAAAATATCGCCCAATCCCTGGTCAAAAATCAGTTCGGCGGAAGTCCTGCTGTCAATACAACTTAGGATGACCGCCATAGGATGTTGCCCGTCCGAGGTTTCATTTGCCTGTTGCAAAAGGTTTCGGTTCACTTTCAGGTTGTTGACAAACCGCTTGTTCCCTTCCTTTAACAATCCCAACGCCATGGAAGGTGTAATGGCTTCTTGCATTTCCTTGGTTAAAGTCTTCATCAATTTACTTTTTATGATTGTGAATAAAAATTTGTGTTTAAGAAGTACCGCTTTTGAACGATGAAACACCTGTTTTATCGTAGTTCACCACTCCAAAGTGGTACTTCCGTATTCATGCTATTGGTTCAATAAAGTTGATTTTCTCAACGGTGATGTTTCTCGTTTTCGCATTGCTCTCATAGTTATTTATAAACTCAACCACGTCATAGTCAATGGACTTTGAATTAGTGCAGTCAATAATCACTTTTGCATTTTCGGGAATCTCTTCCAATTCCCTTATCACGCTTGCTTTGTTAAAAAACGACACTTCCTCTGCCAAAACAAGGTGGTAGGTATCAAGCCCATTTTCGGTAGTCAGAACCTCTTTCATGTAGTGTGAATTGCGATAACTGTGGCGCAAGGCATAAAAACCGCCCATTATCATGCCCACAATGATTCCAGTCAATAGGTCGGTCAATAAGATAACAATGACCGTGACCGCAAAAGGAACAAACTGCTCCCAACCCAGTTTGTACATTTGCTTGAAAAGGGCGGGCTTTGCCAATTTGTAACCTACCATTAAAAGTATGGCTGCCAAACTTGCCAATGGGATCATGTTCAAAACGCTTGCTATTGTCAAAGCACTTATCAATAAAAAAACGCCGTGCAGGATGGCTGACATTTTTGTTCTGCCACCAAAAGAAATATTTGCCGAACTGCGAACAATTACCTGCGTGAGCGGCAGGCCGCCAATCAAACCCGAAAGCACATTGCCCAAACCCTGGGCTTTTAATTCTCTGTTGGTAGGTGTGACCCGCTTGTAGGGGTCGAGTTTGTCGGTGGCTTCCACACAAAGCAAGGTTTCCAGACTTGCTACAATGGCCAAAACAAACGCGATTTTCCAAACCTGCCAATTTGTGATGGCCGAAAAATCAGGCAAAGTAAATTGAGCGAAGAAACCAGCCAAATTTTCGGGAACAGGGATGTTCACCACCTGATCGGCAGCCAAACTAAAATCCAATGTGCCATTTTGGTAAAAATAATTCATCACAATGCCCAAGACCACCACTATGAGCGGACCGTTTAGCATACCAAAAATTTTGTGTTTTTGGGTCAATACTTTATCCCAAAGTATGAGTACGCCCAATGAGATGGCTGCAATTAGCAAAGCGCCCGGTGTCATAAATTCCAGGGCCTTAAAAATTTCAGAAAAGGTGTTTTCACCGTCTCTTTGTAAAAATTCAACATCGCCTACTGCGTCCTTGTCCCAACCCAGGGCGTGCGGAATCTGTTTTAAGATGATTAAAAGCCCTATACCTGTTAGCATACCTTTAATGACCGATGAAGGGAAAAAATAGGCAACAAAGCCCGCCTTGGCATATCCCAAGACGAGTTGGATGATCCCGGCCAAAACGACCGCAAGCAAAAACGCCTCCCATGAACCTCCAAGCGTAGCAATGGAAGTCAATACGATTACGGCAAGACCTGCTGCCGGACCACTTACGCCCAACGGCGAACCGCTGGCAACGCCCACCACAATGCCACCAACAATGCCCGCAATGATGCCCGCAAACAAAGGTGCGCCCGATGCCAATGCGATGCCCAGGCATAAAGGAACGGCGACGAAAAACACGACGATACTTGCCGGCAAGTCGTGCTTTATTTCAGTAAAATAGTTTTTCATCCCTGCAAATTTTATTCTTGTTCCGGCAAAGATAGTAAAATGTCTTTTAATAATAGTAATGCTATGTCATAAAATTGTAAAAATATTTTTAAAAGCATTGTTGCTATTACAAGTAGTCAAATCACTATCTTTGCAGAAATTCCTTTTGACATGGATTTTCAAGTAACATTTAAGATAAACGAAAATATATATTTGCGCGACCCGGAAAGTAGCGAGGTCGGAAAGCAAATCGTAAAAAATGCGATAGACCTGATTTACCAATTGGGCCTCGAACAATTTACTTTCAAAAAATTGGCTGTTGAAACAAACAGTACCGAGGCTACCATTTATAGGTACTTTGAAAATAAACACCGCCTTTTGCTCTACATCCTTAATTGGTACTGGTGCTACATGGAATTTTTGGTGATGCTTAAATTGCAAAACGTAGTCGATAAAAAAGAAAAATTAAAACTGATAGTTGAGTTGTTGACCCATGAATTGCCTGAAAGTTCAGGCAAATTTGATTACAACAAAAAATATCTAAATCAAATAGTAATCGCCGAAAGCAGTAAAGTGTATTTAGTTAAAGAGGTGTCGGAAATAAACAAGGGGGAAGTTTTTAAGCCCTACAAAGATTTGTGTGCACGAATTGCGGATGTTATTTCAGAGTATAACCCCGAGTATAAATATCCAAGGTCGTTAAGTACCACTTTAATTGAAACATCACATCATCAGCAATATTTTAGTGCCTATTTGCCCAGGTTAACGGATGCCACTCCAACAAACAAGCAGGAATTCACAAGCCAGTTTTTGGAAGATTTTTTGTTTAAGGTTTTGAGATAGTGCACAATCGCGGGGCAAAGTATTTGGATTTCCTATTTTTGCGCAGGATTTCACCACTCTGCTCAAAACACAATGGCTAAAAAGCCCGAAACTGCGCCGTCTAAAAAGACCCAGACCAAATCATCCACTTCATCCGCCCCAAAGGGCAGCAGCGAAAGCAATTGGCTCAAGCTCGGTCTTGTCGTGCTCGCGATCACCGCAGCCTGTTACCTCCCCACGCTGGGCCACGACTTTGTAAACTGGGATGATTCCAAAAACATCACCGAGAACCCCAACCTCCAACTGGTGGGCAAGGGCATTCCCTGGAGCATTACCATTCCGAATATTTTCGACCTCGAACGAGGCCATGTGATCGGCAACTACAACCCCTTGCCCATCCTCACTTTCGCCCTGGAGAAATCGCTGAACGATGGCGAGTTCAGTCCCACGTTCACGCACTTCAACAATCTTTTGCTGCACCTGCTGACGGTCTTTTTCGTGATGAAACTATTGTCGGGCATGAACATTGGGCGTTGGGGCGTACTGGCCGGTGGATTGTTGTTTGGCATACATCCCATGCGCGTGGAATCGGTGGCCTGGGCTTCAGAACGCAAGGACGTGCTGTTTGCCATGTTCTTTTTCTGGGCGCTTCTTTACTATGTGAAATGGCTGAAACAAGCGGATAGCGGCGGAAACAGAAAGCGCACGTACTGGATCATGCTGGTATTGGCGCTGCTTTCCTGCTTTTCCAAAGTGCAGGCCGTGGCGCTCCCGCTTTCGATGCTGGCGCTGGATTATTGGTTTCGCCGGCCCATGAGTTTTAAATTGATCTGGGAAAAAACTCCCTTCTGGCTGCTTTCGTTAGCGTTTGGCATGATCAACCTGTACACGCTTGATTTACAGGGTTCTACGAACGACACGGTCACGAATTTCAACTTCCTCGACCGACTGTGTATCGGGGCCTATTCCTACGGTGTTTATCTCTATAAACTGGTTATTCCCTACCCGATGTCGCCGCTTTATCCCTATCCCACGCAATTGCCCTGGATGGTGTACGCAGCGCCGTTGGGGATTTCTCTGGTGGCGGCCGGTACAATCTGGGCCTGGTTGAAAGGGCGCCGCGTATGGGTTTTTGGCATCTTGTTTTTCACGTTCAACGTGATGTTTGTGCTCCAGATCTTTGCTGCCGGACAAGGCTTTATGGCCGACCGCTTTACGTATGTGGCTTATTTTGGCCTGTTCGCGATCGCAGCGTATTACCTGGATATTTTTTCAAAAAAGGAAAACGCAGAAAAAAAGGTCTACGCAGCCCTCGGGGTGCTCACCCTGGTTTTCGGCGCCTGGACGCTCTGGCAATCCGCCATTTGGAAAGATGGGGAAACCCTTTGGACTTACGTGATGGAACTCCAGAAGAAAGACAAGGAACGCAGCGTACTTCCGTACTGGAATCGGGGAAAATACCGCCTCACGAAGGGCGATTTTGATGCTGCGCTGAGCGATTATACACAAGCCATACAAATGGATCCCAGCAATCCTGAACTTAGTAAAGACCGCGGGAAGATCTACTTCAATATGGCGAATTCATTGCAATACAAAAACCAACAAAGGGCGCTACTCGACAAGGCGATCCAGGATTACACGGTGGCTATGTCAAAACCTAATATTTCGCCCAGATCAAAAAGCGATGCGCTCTCCAGCCGGGGCGCCGCTTACGGATTTGCGGGCATGTTCGATCAAAGCATCAGCGATCTCACAGAGAGTCTGGAAATGGATCCGGCCAACAAAACGGCCTACACCAATCGGGCTGTTGCGTACATCAATACGAATCAGTATGAAAAGGCCCTCAATGACTATCTTGAATATGTAAAGATCGACCCCAACAACCCTCAGATATGGTACGAATGCGGCATGATGCAGCGGACACTCAAGCGATACCTACATGCGATAAAATCGTTGGACAAAGCCCTCAAACTCAATCCGAAATTCGGACTCGCCTACCTCGAGCGCGCGCGCACAAAAGCGGGAATGGGTGAGTACGGCGAAGCCCGGTTCGATTACCAAAAGGCGCAGCAACTGGGCGTAAAACTTGAGCCCGCAGATTTGCAATTGATAAAATAAGGCAGATTATTTTTCCCCATTACGAGCACTCCGAATGCCCACAATTCTTACAATGCAGGCATCCTTCCTCGTACACCAGCGCGGCCATTTTGCAGGCCGGGCAGGTATCGTGCGTGGGCACTGTGCCGTCGGCGATAAACTTCCGCAAAGCCCGAAGCACACCATTTTTCCAGGTGTTGAGCGAGTCGGAATCGAGGTGCAGGTTTTCCACTACATCCACCACATATTGTAGCGGCATACCGTGGCGCAGAATGCCGGAAATGAGTTTGGCGTAGTTCCAGTATTCCTTGTCGAAGGTTCGGGAAAGTCCTTCGATGGTGACCTTGTAGCCGTCGGCATCCAGATACTGAAAATCATATCGGTTGCGGCCGGACTGGTCCTTGGTTTTCAGTACCCGGCCTTCTTTGATCTTACTCAAAATGGAGAACGAATCTACAGCGCGTCCGGTGAATATCTCATAGGGTTTGTGCTCGTAAATGCCGACAACTGCCACCCATTTTTCGTCGCTGTTCATAAAATTGAACACCAGCGCCTCCAGAATATCCGGGCGTTTAGGCGGCACAGTTTCCAGAAAACTGTTCTGTTTTTGTGCGTTTTCACTGATCAAAACGCCACTCCGCGAACCTTCGCGGTACACCGTCATGCCCTTGCATCCGTATTGCCATCCAGTGCGATAAATCTTGTCGATCAATTCTTCGGTAGCGCTTTCCGGAAGGTTCACCGTGACGCTAATGCTGTGATCCACCCATTTTTGGACACGGCCTTGAAGTTGGACTTTGGCCAGCCAATCCACGTCCTCTGCTGTAGCGCGATACCAGGGAGATTTTTGGATAAGTTGTTGAAGATCTTCCGATTGCAGGTGTTCTACCTGTGCCGGATCGTAGCCGTTTTGTTGCATCCAAAGTTTGAATGCATGGTGAAAAACGTGGTAGTCCTCCCACTTATCACCCGTCTCGTCCACAAAGGTCACGTTCGGATTTTTATCCGTTGGGTTGACCTTCCGGCGGCGTTTGTAGGCGATCCGGAACACCGGTTCCAGCCCGCTGCTTGTTCGGGTCATCAGGCTGGTGGTGCCAGTTGGAGCGATGGTCAGCAGGGCGATGTTGCGCCGACCGTGTTTTTTCATGTCCTCGTACAGTGCAGGGTCTGCTTCGCGAAGGCGTTGGATGAAGGGATTCTTCTCCTCACGTTTGGTGTCGTAGATCGGGAAAGCCCCGCGTTCCCGGGCGAGTTCTACCGAACCGCGATAGGTTTCGATCGCAAGTTTCCGATGCAGGTTTTCGCAAAAATCAATGGACTCCGGGGAGCCGTAACGCAAGCCAAGCGCAGCCAGCATATCACCTTCGCCGGTGATCCCAATCCCGGTGCGCCGACCTTGCTGGCATTTTTCCCGAATTTTTAGCCATAGGTTTTGCTCCGTTTGTTTGATGTCCTCGCTTTCCGGGTCGCGTTTGATCTTTGTTAAAATGGCCTCAATTTTCTCCAGTTCCAGGTCAATGATATCGTCCATGAGGCGTTGGGCGATGCGGGCGTAATGGCTGAAAAGGTCAAAATTGAACCTGGCTTCCGGGGTAAACGGCTTTTCCACAAAAGAGAAAAGGTTGATGGCAAGGAGGCGGCACGAATCGTATGCGCAAAGGGGTATTTCGCCGCACGGATTAGTGGAGATCGTCTTAAATCCAAGATCCGCATAACAATCCGGCACCGATTCTCGCAGCACAGTGTCCCAAAAAATCACCCCCGGTTCGGCACTCCGCCAGGCGTTGTGGACGATTTTCTTCCAGAGCCAGCTTGCGTCAATATCTTTGGTAACCCGCGGATTATCAGCATCTACGGGAAAGCGCAATTGATAGGGTTTGCCCGTTTCAAGCGACTTCATAAACGCATCATCCAGGCGAATGCTGACGTTCGCGCCGGTGATCTTGGTGGTATCCAGTTTGGCGTCTACAAAATGGGCGATATCCGGGTGCCGAACTGAGAGCGTGAGCATGAGTGCGCCGCGCCGCCCATCCTGCGCCACTTCCCTGGTTGAATTGGAAAAACGCTCCATGAAGGGGACGATGCCCGAACTGGTTACTGCCGTATTCAACACAGGGGAACCGCCCGGACGCAGTTGCGAAAGATCATGTCCGACCCCGCCCCGGCGTTTCATCAATTGAACCTGCTCTTCGTCCAGGCGCATCAGCGCGCCATAAGAATCTCCTTCAACGCCAATGACAAAACAATTGGAAAGCGAGACGATCTGCAAGTCGTTGCCAATGCCAGCCATGGGGCTGCCCTGTGGCACAAGGAAACGGAAATTCCTGAGTGCCAGCAAAATATCAGCCTCAGACAAAGGATTGGGATAATTTTTTTCCATGCGGGCAAGCTCGGAAGCAATGCGATGGTGCATATCTTCGGGCGTCCGTTCGAACAGGTTTCCGGCAGAATCTTTTAAGGCATATTTGTTCATCCAAACGGTGGCCGCAAGGGTGTCACCTTCAAAATATTGAGTAGCAGCAGCGAGTGCTTCGGCTTGTAGGATGGCTTGGCTGGGCATATCTTTTTTCATAGAGTGAAAATCAGTCGTAAAGGTAACGGTTGGCCGAAAGTCTTTAACTTGTTAAACCTGTGACATGAGGTAAATCACCCCTGTACTTGACTTTCATCAGGTGCGTTGTTAAAAAAGAGATAGACTTTTGAATATCAATTACAAACATCAAAATCATGAAAAAACAAACAGGCATCTGGCTTGACCTTCGCAATGCATGGGTTATCAATCTTCCAGTCGTACATGACGGTGAAATCGTGGTAGAACACATTGCATCAGGCATTGAGGAAAATGCAAGGATCGAGAATACCAAAATGAGCACAACCTGGGGCCCACACGGTGGCAATAATCAGCATACCGTGGAGGAGCGACGCCACCATGAGGAGAAACATTTTTTCTCCAAAATTCTAACACATATCCACCCAAGTACAGAAGAATTGGTCATATTCGGTCCATCCGAAGCCAAAATTGGCTTGGAAAAGATGCTGCTGGGTCAACACAATACTCCAAATGTTATGGGTGTTGAGACCGCCGATCAAATGACGGAGCATCAAATGAAGGCTTGGGTTCGTGATTATTTTGGCCGTCCGGCAGCCCGAAAATTGCCAAAATATGGACAGGAACATCAGGAGTGATTTAAAATTTCAACCATGTTTACGGATCGTCTCGAGGCAGGCAGTTTGCTTGCCCAAAAATTGAATCAATACAAAGACCAACACGGGGTGGTGCTGGCAGTTCCGCGTGGTGGAGTTCCGCTGGGTTACATCGTGGCCCGTGACCTCAATCTTCCTCTGGAACTTTTACTCAGCAAAAAAATCGGTCATCCGGAAAACGAAGAATACGCCATTGGCGCGGCAAGCCTGACCGACCGGTACTTGTCTTCGCGTGTGCATGTTTCTCCGGAATACATTGAAGCAGAAACCGCCAGGGTTCGGGCACGGTTGCAGGCGATGAAAGAAAAGTTCATTGGCGACCACCAGCCCGAAAGTCTTGAAGGGAAAACTGTCATCGTGATTGACGATGGTATCGCTACCGGTCTGACGCTTATGGGTTCAATCCAGATGCTGCGCAGCCAAAAACCTAAAAAAATCGTGATTGCCGTGCCGGTCGCCCCGAGGGGAACCCTGGATAAAATATCGCAAGCTGCCGATGAGGTGGTGTGCCTGCTGATTCCGGAGGAATTTTACGGCGTCGGGGCGTTTTATGAGAATTTTGAGCAGGTAAGCGATGAGGAGGTGTTGTATTACTTGAAAAAACACCGGGAGGAGTATGTTGGGGTGGGGAAAGCGGCGTAGCTATTTCAAGGCATTTTAGATCGAACATACTCCACCAAACTTTCCAGCGTCCCCGTCTTCCCATAATCCGCCTCGGGAATATCTATTCCCAGTTTTTCATCCAGCGCGACCAGGAATTGCAGGGCATCGAAGGAATCGATGCCGAGTACCTCCCGGATATTATCACCCGGTTGCAAGGTGGAAGGTTCGGTATCGGGAGCGATCCGTTTCAGCAATTGGAAAATGATCGTTTTTATCTCAGATTCGTTCATAATGTATCCGGTTGTTGTAATTTGTTTTTTAAATCGGTTAAGAAGCGACTTCCCGTAAGCCCGTCGGTGGCCCGGTGATCGCCTGCGAGTGTTGCCCGAAGTACCGCACGAACGTCAAGCATGCCGTTTTCTGCAACAGGCTGTTCGACGATTCCTCCGAATCCGACGATGGCTACTTGCGGCGGGTAAATTACCCCAAACACTACATCGGCGCCACCGTCACCGAGATTGGTCAGTGTAATGGTGGATTCGCTCAATTCAGAACTGCGCAATTTCAAGGCTCTTGCCCTGGGAATCAGGTCGTTCAGTGTCTCCATGATCTCATCGAGGCTTTTTTTATTGGCCCGAAGAATGGTGGGCACGATCAATCCACCTGTGCGCAAGGAGACTACAAAGCCGATGTTGACGTCTTTTTTCCTTTGCAGGCCGTTGTCCCAAATGGCGTTCAAATCGGGAAACTCAAGCAGCGATTTGGCTAAGGCTTTAATGAGCAGCACCACCGGTAGCAAGCGTTTTTGCACAGGCCGCTGCCGGTTGGCTTCGGCCAGCCAGGCGACTGCTTTGCTCATGTCAATGCTGGTTTCCAGATAATAATGCGGGATCTCGCGGTTCGATTTGCTCATCGCGGACGCAATGGCCATGCGGATGTTTTCGGTGGAAGCGGCTGGTGCCCCTGCCCCTGCTACTGCTACTGCTACTGCTACTGC
>JAUSMG010000239.1 GCA_030645295.1 Saprospiraceae bacterium
AAGAAAAACAAATATTATTTGGTTTTCTTGACACTGTTTTTCTACCTTTGCGCCCCTCGAAAAGCCCGGTGCTATTTCAAATAAGTAGCCGGGCGAGAATCTCTCATTTAAATTTTCAATTTTACACCATGGCAGTCAAACTTCGCCTGCAACGCAAAGGCCGCAAAGCCGCCCCATTTTACCACATCGTAGTCGCTGATAGCCGTTCGCCTCGCGACGGTAAGTTCATCGAGAAGATCGGCACTTACAATCCCCTCACCGTTCCAGCCGCGATCGAACTGAACCGCGAACGCGCTTCTCACTGGATCAGCGTCGGTGCTCAACCTACCGACACCGTTAATGCAATCCTTCGTTTCAAAGGCGTTTTGTATGCAAAACACCTTCAGAAAGGCGTAGCAAAAGGAGCATTCGACCAGGAAAAAGCCGACGAGTTGTTGGTTAAATGGATTGAAGAAAAAGAAGGCCGCATCGAAAAACAACGCGAAGAGACGAAAGACGCCAAGAAGAAATTTGTAGCAAAAGTAGACGGTACCGCTAAAGTTAAAGTGAAGCCTGTACCCGCGCCCGCCGAAGCCATAGCGGAGGAGGGACCGGTAGAAGAAGAAGCACCCGCCGTTGAAGAGACCGTAGAAGCCGCTGCAGCAGAAGTGGCTGTTGAAGCTGCTCCTTTATCCGCCGAAGTCTCGACGGAGGTGGAGGTTGCTGAAGCAGTGGCAGAGGCTCCTGTAGAGGAAGCTGCTCCTTTATCCGCCGAAGTCTCGACGGAGGTGGAGGTTGCAGAGGTACTGGAGGCTCCTGCAGAAGAAGCTGCTCCTTTATCCGCCGAAGTCTCGACGGAGGTTGCTGAAGCAGTAGAAACTACACCAGAAGAAAAAACTGCAGAATAAATAAGCCTACTTCAGTGCAGGTGTTTACATTTGCCCTCGAAGCGTGTTTTGATGAAAAGACCTGATGAAGCCCTTGGTGGCTTCATCGGGTCTTTTTCAAAATAGAATTGATTCAAACCTTCCTTGCCAATCTTTCGCTTATTCACGCTTCTCATACCTTTCACGCCGCTCACACCTTACACACCACTCATATTATGCAGGCATTAGACGATAAATATTACGACCGCTTGAACGAGATCGCGGCAGCCATTCAGGATTCCGAAAATCTCGCGCAATACCTCGAAGAAGAGGAAGACGAGTCTTATAACGAATTGCGCACGGAGTTCGAGCCGATGCTCTCCGTCCTGCACCACCAGGTGGCCTCCGAAGCCCCCTTGCAGTTGGTGACTTTTGAAAAATACTTGCTGGAGCCACCTTTCGAAGGGCTTTATCTGCCCCGTATTTTAGGTTATGCAGTGCTGCGTGGCGAAATCTCGGATCAGTTTAAGTACGTTCGCCCCAACGACCACTTCAAAGAAATCCTGATCGCAATTTGTAAGAGCGTTCATTTTGAACAGCTCAAAAAGCGCATCGGACAAAGCATAACGGTGGGCTTCGCATTGAGCAGCGACATCTGGATCACCAACCTGATGAGCCTGGTGGAAAACAAGCGGATCCGCTATTTTCTTCAGCAACTGAAACAAGACCGCTTCCGCGACTTGAAAGACCGCGAGGATATCTATCGCCGCTACGCCAACCAGTTCCGCAACGAACAATACCACTCGGCTGATTTTCCCAAGACTTTGGGCGAAATGAAGCCGAATTTCTCTGCATTGCGCCAATTCCTGCTCAAACGTTTCGAGACCGGCGCTGGCAATGACAGTCTGAAAGACAAGATCATTGATTTCCTGAACAACAAGGAATTCCACGGCACCGAGGAGTTTCTTGAAATGCTTGCCATCTGTGGCAACTTCGTGGACCTCGATCCGGCAGAGCGCAAGTCTTTTGCGACGCATTTTGAGCGGGAGCGTCGCTCATTTAAAGAATTTGACCTCCGTTACCTGCGCTTCCTCGTTTCACTTTACAAATCGCCGGGCATCGATGCCACCAACGACGAGCGTATGAGTCAGGCCGTGGACAAGAACTACAAAGACAGGATTTCGGACTACTACCGCATTGCCGACAAGATCCACAGCCTTGGCTATGTTCACCCCGATTCAATTGAAGCCGTTCAGGACTTTTACAATGGTCACGAAGGACTTGCGGTCGAGACGGAATGCTTGCGCCAATTGGTCATTACCTATTTCACTCGCCTGATCAAAGGTCTTACAGACCGCGAGTACATGGATTATTTTGAGTTGACCAAAATTTTTGGCTTGTACATGAAGATCTTTGGCAACCAACAATTCAACCAGGACGTAGAAAAACTCTCGCTTGAATACATAGGGAAGCTCCTTAATGTGTTCACGGACAAACGGGCAAAGGATTATCAGGACGTGAAACGTTTTGTGTCCACCCAGTTTGTTGACTTCAACTTCCTGACCGATAAAGAAGTAGTAGAATTGTTCAAGACCCGTCGAAAGCGTAAAAATAAAAAGGCAGATGAAGAAGCGTAAAAATCTGCCATTTCAGGCGGAAATGTCTGATAACCAGGCAGATTTATGTTGAATTTTGAACGCTCGTTCATCGACGTTTTTGGACTGAAAATCTAATGAGGGGCGAAGGTGTTTTTGCTTAAAATACCTTCGCCTTTGTTTTTAGCCCAATGACCCCAATGACCCAATAACCACATTCACTATTTGACCACATTTTCAAAAAATGTCAGTTCTCCTTTTCGTCATCGTTCTCTACATCCTGCTCGGGTTGAGCATGATGAAATTGTTTGAAAAAGCAGGTATTCCGGGCTGGAAAGCGCTCGTTCCGGGTGTAGCAGCCATCGAATGGTGCAAAATGGTGGGTCGAAAACCGCAATACGCGTTGTGGTTTTTGTTTCCCGTGGTCAATTTTTTCATTTACGCCGGTTTGGTCATCGACATGGTTCGCTCCTTTGGGCGACATGGCTTTTGGGACTCCGTTTTGGCTGTAGTGTATGCTCCCATTTCATTTTTTCTGGTTGGGCGCGATTCAAATGCGAAGTACGAAGGGCCTATCCTGGAAAAGGAGCGAGAATTCCATCGCCTGCACCATGAAGCAATAGAAAAGAAGGATGTTTTGGGACTGAAGAAACTGGAAGGGCAGTACCCTCAATTCAAGAAATCGGCCACGCGGGAGTGGACAGAAGCCATTGTCTTCGCGGTGTTTGCGGCAGCGTTCATTCGGATGTTTCTCATCGAAGCCTATGTGATTCCCAGCTCTTCGATGGAAGGCTCGCTGAGGGTTGGCGACTATCTCTTTGTCAGCAAAGCGCACTATGGCATTCGTACCCCCATGACGGTGATCCAGTTTCCTTTGATGCACAATGTTATGCCGATCACTGGAAGCGAATCTTATCTGGAAAAACCCTCTTTACCATACTACCGCTTTCCAGCCATCGAAACAGTAGACCGAAATGAACCGGTGGTATTCAACTGGCCTGCGGGCGACAGTGTGTATATTGTTCCGGGCCGGAGCTGGGACGTTGGTCAATGGAAGCGCAAAAACCTGGCTGCAGAATATAAGGGCATGAACGTGCCTTTCGTGACCCGCCCGGTGGACAAAAAGGACCACTACATCAAACGTTGCCTGGCCATTGCCGGCGACAGCCTGGAAATACGTGATGGTCAGGTTTTTGTAAACGGACAAGCAGCCCAAAATCCTACCCACAAGCAGTTTACCTATCAGGTCAAACTGGGTTCAACCCCCTTGAATGTTCAAAAGGTAGCTGAACTCGGGGTAAACATTTTTGATCTTGACCAATCCAGATCCCCCCGCGGCACCGCTGCAAAAAATGGCTACTTTAATCTGGACGACACTCAGGTGGCAAAAATCAAATCCTGGGGTTTTGAAGTGGTTAGACTCAAAAATGACAACCGTGTGCCAGGCGACCTGTTCCCCAACGATCCCAAGCAATACACCAGATGGACCGTGGATGATTTTGGTCCGTTATGGATCCCCAAAAAGGGGGTTACTACTCCACTAACATTGGCCAACCTGCCATTTTACCGGCGCGTTATTCAGGTCTATGAGCAAAACAAACTGGAGGTTCGCGACGGCAAAATTTTCATCAATGACCAGGAGGCAAGTTCCTATACTTTCAAGCAGGACTACTTCTGGATGCAGGGCGACAACCGCCACAATTCCGAAGATTCCCGTTTCTGGGGCTATGTGCCCGAAGACCATATTGTAGGCAAACCGCTCTTCATCTGGTTCTCCACCAAAAACGGCAATATGCGGGATGGGATCAATTGGGACCGGATCTTTAAATCGGCATCTTCAATGTGATGTATCCCGGAACGCTGTTCCGGGAATAAATAAACGCGCGCCGGAACAGCGTTCGGGGGTACTGAAACGCCCCGCAGGTTTAAAAACCTGCGGGGCGTTTGTATTTCAAAAATCATAAATCCATCAATTTCGTGCTCTCGCACCGCCTCCACGCGCCACACTCAACTTCAATACTTCCGCTTTCCCGTTGCGTTTATCCTGCAAACGCACAAAATAAATGCCTTCAGAAAGTGCACTCACATCGAAGTAGAAAGCATTGAAGCCCGGATGGACGGTCTCCGTTCGGGAAGCGACAAGCGCCCCGCCCAGGCTATGTAGGGTGAGGTAAGCACTGAAGACCTCGCCACGGTTTTCGTAGGCCACTTCAGTAGCGCTGTTGGCCGGGTTGGGATAAAGGCTCATTGGCCGGAACTGATCTATGACGATTTCTGCTCCTCCCCATTGACAGTCCGGGTCTACGCGGAATTCACGGCCCACCAGTTTCATTTTGTCGTAGCCATCGAACATCGTTTGCTCCATAACAAAAGGGTTAGCGCCGAGCCAATCCTGTAGCAGGGTGCTGAACACCTGCCGGTAATCGAACTGCATGACTTTAATCTGATTGTCGTTCGTCAGATTGTTCAGATCAGGATTGGTGCCCAGTACTCCTGGTTTTACATTTTTGCCAAAAACGATCATCGGCGACATCGTGCCGTGGTCCGTTCCAAACGAACCATTTTCTGCGGCGCAACGACCAAACTCAGAAAAAGTACAGCCCATTACATTGTCTGCCAGGCCCATTCCATTGAGGTCATCCAGGAAGGTTTTAACCGCGTTCGCCATCTGACCCAGCAAATTCGCATGCGCGCCCAGGCTGGTATCGCCTGAATCAACTTGAGCAGAGTGCGTATCAAAACCTCCGATCTGGCACAGAAAGATCTTGGTTTTGCAGCCGCCCTTTATCATCCGGGCTACTGTCTTCAGCTGCGCGGCCAGTGCGCCGGCAGGATAAGTAGTAATTGAATTTGAACCCGCGTTGAATACCTCCGTGATGCGTTCTGCATACAAATTTATGCTCCGCTCTACGCCCATGATATATTCCAATTCCAGGCCATGGTCGCTGTCCGGTATGTTCAAAATGGGTGCTCCGCCAATCGTTTGCACCAGCGAATAGAAACCAGCAGGATCCTGTCCACTGAGGTTGATAACGTTCTGATGCTCCGTGTCTGTATGGAAGCCGAGGGAGGTGGTGGGGTCGCCAACCTGGATGCCCAATGGGTCAACCATATCTGCCACCGGTGCACCCTCAATGTGTGGATATAGCGCCTGCAAAGCACGCCCCATCCAACCTGAGGTGAGATTGTTCAGATCACTGGAACCGCCCCCGCCGGAGAGCCAAAGGTCAGTGCCTTTGAAGTGGCTTTGGTTCATGCTTTGGTAACCGGCAGATTGCACCACCGTCAGCCAGCCCCGGTCGTAAAGATCTTTCATCCCCGTCATAGCAGGGTGGAGGCCCGCCTGGTCGGCAGTGGGGAGCGTATTATCGATCGGGATGAATGCCCCGGCGCCGGAATCGTTTAATTTGGTGGTAGGCCGGAGTTCGGCGTAGCGGTCGTAATTGGCTGCCGGGATGATCATATTGAGTCCGTCGTTACCCCCTTTGAGTTGAATGAGCACAAGGGTTCGGTCCTGAATGCCGTCGCAGGAACCTAGAATTTCAGCCATTCTGCTGTTGGCAAAAGGGCGCATGGAAAAACCGTTTACGGCAAAGGAAGTGACCCCGGCTGCAGGGAGGAGGCGGAGGAAGTTTCTTCTTTTCATGTTAAAGTCGAAATCTATAGGCGTTTGGCGACTTATTTAAAAACAATAAGGTGGAAAAATGGCGTGGGCGCAGACACTTAGCATTTTGGCTGCGTAAAGGTTTAAATAAGACGGGATATTTTTGGGATTTTTTTCGTGGTTATAAACTAATTGCGTTCAGGCTTCTTAAAGTCCATTATAGCCGTCCATACCGACAAAACCCCTTTGTCCAACCGTGTCCAAATGGGCCGAACCACTCCATCGTGGGCGGCAATATGGTTGTAATCGCCAAAAAACACTCCGGCGCTTGGTTTGAAGGGTTCTGTACTGATCTTCAGGTTTGTGAATGACTTCCCGGCATCACAGCTGACCGCTACGTACACGTCCGTGTGTTCGTCGTTGTGGTGGCGGCGATCATAAAAGACAACATACAAATGCCCTGTTATCTGGTCGATCGCGAGCCAGGGAAAAAACTGTTGCCGCCCTTTTTTGTCATCGTTTACCCGGACAGGCTTGCTCCAGCTCAGGCCACCGTCCAGACTTTTTGCAAGGAAAATATCCGTGTCCCCGATCCCGTTGCGCTGGTCGCCCCAACAGAGGTAAAGTGTGCCCTGCTGCGGCCCGTTGGAGCGGTCGCACACCAGAATGGGCATCACATTCGACCGACCAATGCCTGCGATATCAATGGACCATCCGCCGGGCTGTTCGGCGGCAACAATGTCTTTTTCCAACCAGGTTTTGCCCCCGTCCGTGGAACGGTCGAACCATATTTTCTCATCGTAAGCCCATGCTACATAGATTTCACCTTTGGGCCCGAAGGCGGGCACAGCACCTTCGGGGGTATCATCGTCATCGATACAGTTGCCGTCAAATTGATTGATGGCGAGGGCCTCTGACCAGGATTTTCCACCGTCCGTACTTTGGGAAAAAAGGATGCGACTGTGGTCTTTTTCCAAATCTTTGGAGGCGTATTTGTCAAACTCGGTCCAGGTGCAGGCAATATTTCCGGTCGCAGGGTCAGCGCAAAGCCAGGGTTTGTCCTGGTCTTTTGGGTGGCGAAGACCGCACCAGGCGCCATCATCGTAGGTTTTTCCGCCATCCGTGCTTTTTTGGATGACAATGCGATCCAGCAATTTTGGGCTTCCCCAGCCTTTCCCATCCGGGTTGCTGAGGTGGGCGTAATAAAAATCGCCTTTCCAATCGGCCAGCAACACAGGGTCGCCATAAACGCCGGAGGATTTGGAAGACAACTTGCCATTTTCCCAGGTACGACCGCCGTCTTCACTCCAATAATAGCGGTCGAGGATAGCACCCGCGGCTACGTTTTGAGGATTCTTTGGGCTGACAGCAATGCTTGGCTCACAGGGACCATGGCTGTCTCCTTTTTCCGCTCTGGCGATAAGCATGTTTTCAAAGGTTTTGGGGAAATCATTTACCAGCGAACCCTTTTTTTGGGAACTGGCACAGCCGGACAACAGGATTGCGATACTTGCCGTGAAGAGCGCTTTTTTGGGGAGAAATGAATCAGACATGTGCATTTGGTTTAAGCCTAATTATTGCCTTTTCCCAGATATAAATAAGTGATGGGAATATCGACGGTTACAAATGCACCCAAACGATTTCCGCTTTTTTTATCGCTTACTCCATCGCGGGTAATTTTTCTGAGGTTAGGGCCTGATTGCCAGCCCAAACCAAAGGAAAAAGGAAGTTGTTTCCCAAAATCATACACGGCATAAAGCCCTGGTGAAATGATATTGGCCCAGCTTAACTCGGGTAAATTTTCAGAATTATCGCCATCAAAACGATAAGCGGTAACTGCGCCCACATCAATGAGCGGAACAAAAAAGCCAAGACTTCCTGCCTTGCCCAGGCCCCACGCACAGCTGATGCCGAGCGGGGCGGCTACCCCACTCACTGTTTTAGGCTCGGTATCCCCCTCCAGATATTCTGCCGCAGCAAAAAGTCCGGTATAGGCGTTAAGCGCGACCGAAAAACGCCCGGGCACTTTTTTCATACGGCTGCTCCCTGGAGGTAGCGCAAATAGTTCTATAGCACGTTCCATTTCTTCAGGAGAACTCGCCTCTGCGACGGCCGCTATAAAATTGGCATATTTCAAAAGGGTTGCGATCCCGCTTCTAGCTTTTTCTGCTTTTGCTTTTTGGGCTATTGCTTTTTGTTGTTCTTCCATGGTCCCGCCACTCATTATATTAGCCTCCGACTTTGCGAGCAGATCCTCATTTACCAGATTGAGGCAATAAATGACATTGCCCACAGCGCCTGCGAAATTGCGTTGTCGAACATTGAAATACAAGCTATTGCATTGGCGCATCAGCAGAATATACTCTGAAGGAATGATGTCCTCAGTCCCGCGATTAAGCAGAATGCGTCCGGTTTGATTTACAGATTGAAGCAGGTCTGTGATGGATTGAGAATAAGAGAAAAAATCATCCGCCACCGTGGTTTCCGTCTTCAGGCTGGCGTGGAGCGAGTATTGGAGCGCGTGGGTCATTTCGCTCAGCGACTCAATAGATCTACGCCATCCATCCACCAGTTCTGCGGCAGATTTCCCATTGCTAATGAGTGATCGAAGGGAAGTGGAGGCGCCATTTTGATCCACGAATTGAATGTCATCCACTTTTTGCCAAAGCAGGCCAAGATAGATCCGGAGTACAATGGGGTCCCTAAAAATTTCCCGTATTTCTTTGCTTTTCCGCCATGGCATTACAGAATCTTCCATTGCCGCAGGGTCGCGAAAGGATTCAGAGATCAGATTAAGGAACCGAATCCCACCGGCCATATTGTAGAGTTTGGCTTCTTCCTTGGTCGCGCTTACCGTTTGAATTGCAGCGCTGGACCTATCTGCCAAATAATTGATCATGTCTATGGGCGGTTCGCCGTTCACCATTTGCTGGCCAATGTGAAGCAGGTCGGTAAGGATCTTGCCTTCTGCTTTTTGAATGCAATTGTCACATAATTCCGGGTCACGCAGGTATCGTTCCATGCTGCCGGGCAAGGCGGTCATGTCGGCCGTAAACGCTTCCCGCAGACTTTCGAGATAGTCATTGAACTGGTAAACTTCGGAATCAATAAGATCAAGCTGGGCTTTGGTGAGCGGGCAGAAATTGCCCAAATATTTATCCTCGGCCATTTTTCTCTTAAAATCATTGAAAAAGGCCATGGAAAGCTCCTGTTTTGTCCGCTTTACCAAAAAGCGGGAAAGCCCATCAGCAAGATTTGTTACCGAAAAACCGGAAGCACCTGCCGGGGCGGATGATTTTGATTCAAGGGAACCAATTGCACCAATAGAAAAAGGATTCTGATCGGTATCCTGAATTCTAAGAAAGGGGTTGTTTGCAAAAGCTTCTACCAGAGTTTCGGTATTAAGTTCTACCCCATTCAGATATTTTTCCAGGATAGCAGCCGGTGCTCCATCAATAGTGACTCCTCTGTTCAAAGAGGCGCGGTTGGCAGTCGCTTCCAGTGCATTCACATTAAAATAATCGCGCAAGACTAGTGCGTCCTCCAGAAGGGATTGAGCAGACAGATTTGTTGTTCCTAAAAGCCAAAAAGCCCAAAATAAGCGTTGATTCATGGTATATGGTTTTAGAAATTTTTGAATATGGAGGGGGCGTTTGTGGCGCCAAAAGAGTTTGGCAGTGGTTTGCAGGAATTTCCAAGAAGTTGTAAAAACTGGTCTCTACCGGGCAATGCGCCGGCATTTTGTGTCTTAAAGGAACTCAATGCAAGTGCGGCAATACCCCCCATGATCGTTACGGCGCCTGAATTGGAGAAATCCATATCCATTGAATCTCCTGTTTTCGACAGCAATTTTCCTACAAATCCGTGGAGCAAAAACGGAATGTTTTGTACTTTGATCGACCCGGAAACCTGATCAAAAATTTCTGGAAACTCGGCTACATTGAATACCTCTGCTCGATGACTGGGGAAGTTTTTTGTAGTGATATCGGTCCATGCAGCCACGGTTTTCCGGTTTTTCAACGGCGCAAATACAAACATCCTTTTTACACCGGGTAAATTAAATACACGATTGATTTCCACATCCGTAATGCCCTCGAATTGCATTTCTGAACGGGAGATGCATTGTCCGGTGATGAAGATCTCGATGCCAAGATTGGCCGAAAGCTCCAGTGCGGCCAGTAGATGTTTGATCGTCGTTATTTCACCCGTTGCATCGGTTGTTTTAATGATGAATACCTCCGCATCATTGGCAATGCCAGTAACCAGATCTCTGTCATCAGGGGCAACTTCCGGTGTTTTACCTGCGAGTAAGGAAGCGTATAAGGAGCCGTGCCCGGAACCGGCTACCCCAAAGGCTTCGCCCACTGCGTCTTGTCCGGTGAGTTTTACCACTGAAAACCCGGGAGCGCTGGTAAAAAATTTGCGTCCGGCTTTGTCCAAATGATTCAGTGAAGCAATGCCCAGGTTCGCCCCGGTATCAGCAAAGGCAATTTTCACGCCCTTACCTTTGGTTTCCAGCCATGCTGCCGGAATGGGTTTGCCGGGCAGATTTGAGATTGTTTCCGACCAGTCAAAAGTGATTGGCATAATTCGTTTTGGTTTGAATGAAAAATATAACTTAGATCATTTTGTTCCAACGCATCAATAAAAACAACAAAAGTCCGGCCAAGGGTATCCGCAGCATCTTATCCCAGGGGAAACCGGACATTATTTCAATTCCAAAGGCTAATGTCAATCCAGCCACCATAAGCCAAAATCCCCATCGTCGGGATTTTAAGAGTGCAATTGCACCCACTGCGGTGAGTGCTGCCGCTCCTACATATAGATTGAGAAACGGCTCAATATCAGGGTTTTGCGTCAAAAAATCGTTGCGCATAAGCAGGAAATAAAGCACTCCTACGGTCATGCCGAACACGGTGAGCATGAGGTAAACATGGAAGGCAATACGGGAAGCTTTTGACATGGCTTATTTTGCGAGTGAGTACTTGATGACGGCCAGCGAGAACCCATTTTTTATGCATCTTCCATACGACCGGCTGACTGATCCTGATCGCTTATGTTTTCACGTTTTGCCATAATCAATAAGGCAGGAATTAATGTTAGGATTCTTTTCTGCCCCAAACATCGGAAAAAACCCGATTTTACGCCCTTCTTTTTTTGAAGGAACTGCCTGAAATTGACAAGTCTACATCTTTTCTTAATGATAACACCCATAAAAGTTTTCCTTCGTCCCGGTAAAGAAATTCCTATTCTCCGATTCCATCCCTGGGTGTTCTCCGGCGCAATCGCGTACACAGAAGGCCGTCCTGAAGACGGTGATATTGCCGAGGTTTTTGACAAACGGGGTAACCTGCTTGGCGTCGGGCATTTTCACCATGGAAGTATTGCAGTCAGACTGCTGAGTTTTGGCCCTGCTGATCTGGAAACTGAAAGTTTTTGGGTTGAAAAACTCCAAAATGCAGCATCCGTGCGGAAACTGAAAGATTTTTCCAGCGCATTCCGGCTCGTACATGGCGAAGGCGACGGGCTGTCTGGCCTGATTATCGATGTATATGAACACACCGCTGTGATGCAATGTCACAGCATCGGAATGCACCGACAGCGTATGGTAATTGCTGCTGCACTGCAAAGCGTTTTAGGTAAAAAACTAACGGCGGTGTATGACAAAAGTGCCGAAAGTCTTCCACCGAAATACGCTGAAAATCAAGAGAATGGCTACCTCTGGTCAGACAATACAAGCCCTGAAAACTCAGCCATAATCGAAGAGAATGGCGCCCGATTCAGGGTAGATTGGGTGACGGGCCAAAAGACCGGCTTCTTCCTTGATCAGCGGGATAACCGCCGATTACTGTCTGAATTCGCTCCAGGTAAAACCGTATTGAATGCCTTTTGCTACACGGGCGGGTTTTCTTGTCTGGCGCTCAATGCAGGGGCGAGCCTGGTTCACTCTGTGGATGTCTCCCCCAAAGCCATTGCGCTGTGCAATGAGAATGTCACGCTCAATGCGCCGTTTGGTGGCGAACATGTGGGCTTTGCAGACGATGTCCTGAAATTCCTGAAAAACTCGGAACGCGATTACGAAGTAATGGTCATTGATCCGCCCGCTTATGCCAAAAGCCTCGATAAGCGCCACAACGCAGTACAAGGCTATAAACGGCTCAATGCCGAAGCCATGCGCCGTGTTGCGCCGGGCGGTATATTGTTCACCTTTTCCTGCTCACAGGTAGTGGATCGGGAATTGTTTTACCACACGGTGGCAGCGGCGGCCATGGAAGTGGGTCGGCCCGTGCGGGTATTGCACCATCTATCGCAGAGTGCAGATCATCCGGTGAGTTTGTTTCACCCGGAAGGCGCGTATTTGAAGGGATTGGTGCTTTGCCTTGATTGAAAAATTAAACCGTAAAACAGGAAAACCGGAGAACAGGAAAAT
>JAUSMG010000224.1 GCA_030645295.1 Saprospiraceae bacterium
CACAAGTTGAAGAGCCGATGTAGGCACTCATAACAGTTTCGTCAATAGTGACTGTGCCAAGCCCACCCAGGGTGTTGCTGAGTTCAGCAGTTAATTCTAAGGGTTGAGGTCCGGCATAAATCATGTCACACTGCGCCCTTACTCCAATGACGGAGGCTAGCGAAAAGCATAGCACGAGCAGCCCTTGCGCCACATGGCGCGGAGTTGTTGAGATGTTCATGGTCAAAAAATTAGTGGATGAGGAAAAAGGTGAGATGCAAAGCATCTTTGAGAAGGAGTGTAGGGGACTCTTCATCAAGGTTAGTCGGTTTGGAATTGACAGATGATGTTTACAGTTCAAATTTCGAGTATTTCAGTGAGTGATGAGTGATTGAGGTGTTGGGATTCGGGAATACTGGTCTATTTGCAATGAATAAAACTAGACATGCCAATCTTAATACATATGCCATATACCCACTACTCCACTTCACACTCAACTTTTCAAAAAACTTAGGGAAACACAGGAAACCAACCATAAAGGCGGCGAGGATTAGGGATTAAAAAAATGGGGGAGTGCGGAATATTAAAAAAAAAATATTCCAACTCCCTATTCGCCAATCTGCATTCAAGTTGCAAGGTTACTGCAAAAACAGCCAAACAGCGAAACGATTTTTTCAGGGTTGCCAGATCATTTTATACACAAGTCTTTAACTATCAATGATTTGTGTGCTTTTCTGGCCTTGATAAAATCGTATTATTCTATGCGTCTGTTTGAGGTTTTGTCGTCTACCTTGCAGAGTTGTAAACACAGAGCCAAAAACCGTACCAATTTTATAGTAGATATATTTTTTATTGAAACAAGGCTTCTACAAAGTTCCGTTCTACCACTTTTTATGATGCGAAAAAGTTGGATCGGTCTAATCAAATCGTCCAAAAAAAGGTTCTTTTCTTAAGTTTTTTAACTAATACGTCATCGCTCGCGTAGTAGACAGCAGAAGCCCAACAAGGTCACATTTTTTACTGATAAACAACGCAAATAGGGAATAGCCTGTTCAATGATTTCAGTCTGGCCCTGCTCCAACGAAAAAAGCCGCCCGCCATGAAAATTCAAAGCGAGCGGCTATCACTCATAGTATGTAATAAGTTTCAAGTAGCAAGATTCAAGTAACAAGTTTCAGTAGCAAGTTTCAAGTTAAAAGGTTTGATCCCAATGACTTGTAACTTGCTACTTTTAACTTGTAACTTCCAAATCTTTTACTTCGCCGTGATCATTTTAATCGTTCGTTTGCCTTGCGGCGTTACAAGTTCACAGAACAACACCCCGTACGAAGCAGCATTTTCCATGCGGAATTCCAGCTCGTGGTAGCCCGCCGTGTATTTGCGATCGTATGAAGTCAGTTCACGTCCACTGATGTCAAGGATGCGAATATGGGCATCGCAGGCCTCTGGTAAAATGAACCCGATGGTAGTGGCCTCCGCGAATGGGTTCGGGCGGTTTTGCATCAGTTGCAATTGCAGCTTGCTCAGATCCAGTGGCGTATCCGTGTCCACCGATTCCGCAAAGACGATCCTCACATCTGTTGGTACAAATGCTTCTGTGTAGGCTTTGCAATCGATTTCCGAATCGTCCAGTTTCAACACATCGCTGAGTTTCTTACCGCTTGCCAGCACTTTGAACCTGGCGCGGAACACCGGCGTACCGTCAACCAAAGTTGCACCGTTCGCAGCTGCCCACACATGGCGCAGTTGGCCAAGATCGGCATTCGACGATCCAAAGTTTTCAATCATATTCATTGGCAATGCACCCAAGGTCTGGAAGCCTGCAAACTGCAACTGTGTTGGATCAAAGTCCAGGGCAAACTGGTAAGATGCCAACTCGTTAAAGTTAGAAGCCGCAAACGTCAACTCAATGTCTGAACCAGCCACTAGAATTTGATCTTTTAATACCCAAACCAATGGCGAAAGATTAGGCGCTATGGCAGGGTTAGCCCATGGAGAAGCCACATCACCGATTTTCATGCCGTAAAAATCCTGACCTGTAATATCATTGGTGGTCACATTCACAGTGATATTGTCCGGGAATGTTGGCACCGTAAGCAACGGAGTCGGAGAAGGCATTACATAGGCGGTTGGTACGAAACGCCAGTAAACATCGAATGCTGATGCCGTATTACCAGCCAATGCCTGTTGAAGCAGGTTGACATCCTGAGACGTGATGAAACCATTGTGGTTCACGTCCGCACACACCTTTTTGTAAGGATCCGTAATGGGCGGGTTGTTCGCAAGGTGCTGCTGGATCCGTGTTACGTCTGCAGAAGTTACGCCGTTCATCCGATTAATGTTTTTCACCGGACGAATGGTATAAGTGTCCGGACCATTTGCATTAACCGAATAGTTACCACTCGCCGGCGTAATATCACTGTCTACCAACCCTGGATTCAATAAATTGACGGTACCACTTCCTACGCCGGTTACATCGTCATGCTCCCAGATCAGTCTGCCCGAGATATTGACACAGTTGACCGTTATCGAGAAAGAACAAGTGGTTTCATTGCCCACATCATCCCTTACCGTGTAGGTGATCGTAGTTTCGCCTTCGAAGAAAACTGTTTCTGCAGGCACATTCCCTGATCCGGAAGCAGCGCCGGAGAAGAATCCGGAGAGCTCGTAATCAAGGTAAACTGGATCACAGTTATCGTCCGGGTTAAGCGCATTCAGGCTAGGGAGCGCATAAGTCTCAACCGCACAAGAAGATAATTCTACCATGCCTCCTGTTACTGAGAAACTTGGGGGGCAACTTACCGTTGGCAGGATTACATCCTGTACCGTGATAATTTGATTACGCGGTATGGCCACATTGCCGCAAGCGTCCACCAACTGCCAGGTTCGGGTGATAATGAACTTGTCAGGCGTGTTAACTCCAAGTGCAACTGCATCGGTATAGAAGGCATTCAAGCCATTAGAGCAGTTGTCCGATTCATTGGTCACATCGCCCGTTACCGCAGTAGAAGCATTATAATAGCATCCTGCATCTACTGTGAGCGTAATATTGGCCGGTGCGGAGAAACTTGGAGGCACATTGTCCACTGCTGTAATCATCTGTGTGACGTAGGTCGTGTTGCCACAATCATCCGTCACAGAATAGGTGCGACCGATAATGCGCGGGCTGTTTGCACAACCTGTACCCCCATTTGAGGCATCGGCAAAGTGGACTACTGTAGGCGATGCATCGCAATCGTCCTCTTCGTCTGTGATCAAAGATGGATCCGGTGCTGGAATTGCTGAAATGCAAGTCACGTTAATCGGAGGCAGGTTGCTGGCAGTTGGCGCCATATTGTCTGTGAAGGAGAAACTAGCGGAAGTGAAAGCTGTGTTGCCACAGTTATCACTTGCCACGAAGGTCACCAGTGTTCCGCCATTACAGCCACCCGCCAAACTTGGTACAGCAGGAATGGTGTACCAGCTTGCAGCACCGGTCGCCACTGCCCCACCATGGCTATCAATCCATGCCTGGAAATCAGCTTGAAGTGTCGGAGTACAGCTCACTGCCAGATTAGATGCAGGTGTTGTAATGACAGGCGGTACGCCGTCAATGCAAATCCCATTGTAAGTGACAGAGCGACTGTTGCCACAAGCATCCGTAGCAGTAATGGTGATCGTAGCCGGGCAAGTACCCGTGGTCTCCGACAAAATATCCAGATCTTCATAATCATCACAATTGTCCGTGATCGTTGTACCAGCAACAGCCGCTGCTTCTGCCAAATCCACGCTGGAGTAGCAGGTAGCGATGTTGCTCACAACCATTGTAGGTGCTTCATTGTCAATGCGGGTATAGAAAGTATAAGACGCCGAATTGCCTGCACAGTCCGTTACCGTTACCGTAACCTCCGCATTGCAAGTACCTACTGTCGAGGCAGTTATGCTCAAATCATCCGAATCTGAACAGTTGTCGCATGGGTCAATCGCTTCCATAGCCGCTGCCTCTGCTGCTGCTACGCTTGGGTAGCAATCATCTGGCAAGGTAGGACCACCATCCGGGCAGTAAACCGTCGGAGGAGTGTTATCAATGATCGTAATCACCTGTGTATACGCAGTACTTTCATTGCCACAGTCATCGGTTGCCATCCAGGTATTGGTAATGGTACCCGTGTTGGGACAGTTATCTGGCACCAACACACCCGGGCTTTTTACCACTGAGATCGAAGGATCACAAACATCCATAGCGGCTGGTGCAACGGATTGAGCATAGTACATACCATACATGTCACCACACTCCACAGTCATATCAAGATCACCTACTGGAGTGGACCAGCTTGGCGGTGCCTGATCTACGATGGTGATCACTTGGATGTACGGATCACTCCAGTTACCACACTGGTCAACTGCATAAAAAACATTGGTGTAAGTTCCTTCCTGTGGACAATCATTACCTGGTTCAAAGCTTCCATCGTATTTTACCACAGTCGCATTGGTACAATATTCAAATGCTGATGGCTCCAGGCTTTGCGCAAATGCCAATCCATCCACATCCTCACAAGAAATGGTTCTGTCCAATTCTCCTTCCGGGGTATTCCAAACTGGAGCGGTGATATCATACACATAAACATACTGATAGAAAGGCTCACTCTCATTGCCACAAAAATCCGTTGCAACAAAGCTTGTCAGGTAATACCCCAAATAAGGAGAACACTCCAGGTAGGGCATAAACTCCTGGCTCACTTGGGTCACCATTGCGGTATTGCAAGCATCTTCCGCTTCAGGAACGAGGCTCAACAAGTAATTCAGGTAGAATAGATCACTACATTCTACAGATTCGTCCAACCATCCCGATGGTGTCAACCAGCTTGGAGCCTGGTTGTCTACAATGGTAATGGTTTGCGTAAAGGTCTCTTCCGAAACATTACCACAATCGTCGTATGCTCTCCAAACCCGAATGTATTGTCCGGTGCAACCTCCAAGGTAATTTTCCGACTCCAGTACAATGCTTGGCTCACCACAGTTATCCTGAACTTCAGGTACCAGGTTAAAGGCTGCCGTCATGCATAGATCGTCGCCACAAAGGCAAGTGCGATCCAGATCCTGTGCGACAGAAGTGAAGCTGGGCAGCTGGTCGTCATTGATGATAATGAGCTGAACAACATCAAAATAATTGCCTGCACAGTCGTAAACTCGGTATGTACGTGTTCCAGTGCCTGGACAAGATGTTGGCAAATCATCCCCAATATGTACTACTTCCAGTACACCGCAATTGTCATCTGGTTCCACCACATTCGTATCATATTCATCTACCTCGGATAAACAGGCATACACCAGATCAGGCAAGGCCTCTGCTGTTGGCGCGGTGTTGTCAATTACAACATACCCAAAGGTATATTCGACCATATTCCCACAATTGTCAGTAAAGGTGAGGGTGATATCGTACTCAAAACATTGATCTTCAAAAATCCCAACTTCCACTGCAGAGCCGATCACAGATGCAAGCAAGTCTGCCTCAGAAGTACAATTGTCATAAGGATTGGCGGCCACTGCCAGGGCAGCATATGCCTCTTCCAGCGTTTTGTAGCAAGATGGATCAGGGATCTCCGGATCTACTTGTGGATCTTCTGTGTCAATGAGTACTCCCGTATAGGTGATGGAGGCTGGGTTGCCACAATAATCCGTCACAACGACCAGAATCTCAGTCGGGCATCCACCCAACACATATACGTCGTATTGTAAATCATTGGGTGAAGTACAATCATCACCAACCAGCGTCACTTGTATGGCCGCAGCGATTGCTTCTGCCTCCGAGTTGTAGCAATCGCCTTCCATCTCGTTGGAGTTGGAGTAAATGATCGGCGGATCACTTTCTACACGGGTATTATAGGTGTAGCTAGTCGTTCTCCCACAAAAATCTGCTACTGTTACGATGATATCAAGGTCGCAATCAGTGCCAGAGGTCACTGCTGTGATGTCGAGATCATTGGGATCAGTGGTACAGTTGTCACTGGATGCCAATCTAACTGCAAGAATTGCAGCATCTACGGCATCCTGATAAGGATAGTGCTCCGAGAATGGATCATCTGATTCACTATAACAGTCGTCTAAAGGAGCCGGATTTGTGATGACCGGATCTTGACTATCTACGATGGTGCTGAAGTTGGCAAGCGTTACGTTGCCGCAGCCATCCGTCAGTGCAAGGTGGATCGTAGCCTCACAACCCATGAAAGTTGTTGGTGTATTAATGGTGACTGTGATATCCACCGGAGGACTGCAATTGTCCTGCTTAGAGGCATTTGCCAGCGCGATGGCAGCGTTTTCGGCATCCGGTACATTGTCATAACAGGTCGCCATACCGGAGGTATTCACGGTTGGACCTTCATTGTCCAAAACAGTGATGGTATGCGTAACGTAGGTAGTGTTGCCTGCCTCGTCCGTTACGGAATACACGCGATTGATCACCAGAGGACTGCTCATGCAGCCTGTGCCAGATTGTGAACTACTGTTCAAGACTACCACAAGATCTTCAGGATCTGTGCAGTCGTCGTCTTCGTCGGTAACAACATTTGCATCGGGCGCAGGGATGTCCGCAATGCATTCCAAGGCCAGAGGATAAGGATTGCTGGCAGTTGGATCCGTTTGATCAATAATAATGGAGAATGGCATCGGCAAGCTTACACAGCCGTTGTCTATGTTGCTTACGATCAGGGTAGCATTGCATGCACCATTTTGCAAACCATCCATCAATGGAATAACGATTTGTCCGGTACCCGGATCAAAATCAGCCTCGTAGGTATCCGGGAATAAAGGACAGTTGTCGAAATCAATAAAGAAGTGGTTCGGATTGCCCAGGTAAGACGAGAATCCCAGGTAAGCATTATCATCACTGGGACAAACCACCGGGTTGGGATTCAGCGAGAGCGAAATTGGAACGATCTCGACGCTCGCGCCAAACACCAGCACAGGCACCTCGTAATAAGAGCTATTGAATGCCTCGATAGGAATTGGCACACCTGAAATATCTAAATTGGAAAAACCATTGGCACCGATTGCGCGCAGGGTGTAGCTCAAGATTACCGTGCCAGGCGGCAGTGTTGTGCTGTATGGAGGTACTCCATCGATCCAGAAAAAGTTCAGGTCACCATTGGCCACCCAGGAGATGTCCATGGTCGGGTTACTTCCGCCAATGACCGTGGGAGAGAAGGTCACCAGTTCAAATTTTGTTTCGTCCCAGTTTACATTAAAGAGCAAGGAACCAATATCGGTAAAGTTGGTCGTCGTAACCTGCACGGTTACTTCATCTCCACAAGCCACTTCACCGGTACCTACTACGATTGTAGCAAGTTCGAGTTTGGGGATCACGTTGATGAAATGGGTAGCCTCAGATTCACAACCAGCATCATCTGTCACGGTATAGGTAATGGTGACCGGGCCGCCCATGTTGAGTCCTGTGACCAAACCAGTGTTGTCTACTGTAAGAACAGGATTTGCAGGCACGGACCAAACTTCAGAAACTACCGTTGCTGGAGGCAGAACATTGTGTGTACCAGTCAGTTGTATTTGCGAACCCATGTGGACCGTATTCACGCCAGTGATGGTGGGAAGAGCAGGGGGGACAACGGTTACTACTACTGTAATAGGATCACCGTAGCAATCGTCACCATTGAATTCATCACTTGGTCCTGATGCCCGTGGTGTGATCGTGAAAGTGGCTGTCTGTGGTCCATCCAGTGGATCCAGAAGGGTTAGTATTTGAGCAATGTCAATTCCTCCGTTCAGTTCAAGGCCAGCATTGTCATAAATTACTGTACTGCCTGTAGCGCCATTCTCCACGAAATCAGGGGCGCTCAAAGTCCAGTCAATACGGACAGGATAGCCCGCTGTTCCGGCATTGTTTGACGGTAAGCCCTGGAGGTCAATGTCCAATTCGAGTACACTCTCATCGCAAGAGAGCAAGGGATCCAAACTCAGGAGTCTTGGCTCAGGATACACTTGGGTATTTTGACCGGTTACATCGGCTGTCGTGCAAACATCAGCATCGACATAGCCGATATTGATGGCACTTACACGCACCTGGCCACGGTCGAAAGAGCCCACTGCATTGTTGATGGCTTGCGTAAAGTCGTAATCTGTTGAACTATTGATGATCAAACCCGTAAGTGTGACAGGAAGCGAATTGTCGTCGTCCAGATCAGCTGGATTTCCGACATCGGTATTTTCTTCCAAAACCAGATCAAAGCTCACGTTTTGTGAAGAGGTGGTGCTGATGGTATAGTCTAATGCGTCTCCTGAACAAATTTCGAGGGGGTTGTTGCGGGTGATGCTGAGGCTGATTGGCGCATACACCTTATATATTAAAGTAACGGTTTCCCCCAGGCAATCACCATCGTCATACATACAGTTGCCATTGGCATCATAGAAAGGCGTGAAGGTCTCTTCGATAAACCCAAATGTTTCGCCTGGGCCCAGATTGTATGGGCCATAAGGGGAGCCCAGGAAGTAACTTGAAGAAAGTGCCTGGGGCGGTCGGGTAGATGGAATAGCATTAGCAGGGATAACAGCACCGTAGTAAAGATTACCGGAACCACCTGTGATCTCTTCGAGATAGCAAACATTTGCCATGTTGCTAAAATTACTGTAACTGAAGGACTGGCCGTCACAAAAATTCAATACAGCCGAATTAGGGCCGCCATCATTGTTCAAATTTTGTGTCGGACCACCATCTACGGTAGCATCCACACTTAATATTGCCTCCGGATAAACCGTGATGGTAAAATTGACCGGATCTCCCTGGCAATAATCCGTGCCGGGTATCACGGTCAAATTACCCATGATCGGGGCATTGGTAGTATTGGTCGCCGTAAATGTAAAATTACCATAACCATCAGTCCCGACCCCAATGTCAGTATTGTCATTTTCCCAGAAATAGCTCACTCCAGCATCGTAGTTACCAGAAAAGGTAACCATAGTTTCTGAACCGTTGCAAACCTGGATATCCGAAGAAGGCGATACCGTTACAGTCGGTATTGCATGGATGTGATAGTTCAGGTACATTGGTGTACCCTCACAATCGCCGGGTGTAAAAGTCCCGCTGGCGTCATTATCAAGGTAAGGAACAAAGGTTTTATTGATGGTGCCCGATGTACCAGTAGTTAAACCATAACCCAGAGCGCCACCGTATACAGCGCCGAAAAATCCGGCCGCCGCTGCTGGGGCTACGTTACTCGGTCCGCTGGATAGTGGCAGAGGTCCGCCGCCATCTTCAGTCACATTGCCTGTGGTCGTATAGGATTCAGTGTATCCTACCTCGCCATTGTCGGCATAATCTGCAAGGGTCAATTGACTACCTGCACACAAATGAATGTCCAAAGTGCTCGGGCCGGCCCCATTATTGCCGCCATGTGGGCCATCTGAATTCGACGCTGCTGAAAATTCGAAATAGGGTGCAGGGTCCACCGTAATGAAGACATCAAAAAAGCTGCCCTCACAGAAAGTTGGCGAAGGACCAATTGGAGTGATCGTATATTTAACTACAATGGAGGCATTCGTTGGATTTATCAGGGTCTCATTGATGGCATCCGGTCCATAAGCGACTTCAATTCCACTCCCTGCTCCACCGGTTACTCCAGCGTAGTCGGCAATCCAATTAAAAGCTCCGCCTACAAAATTGGGATTGGTAACCAGCAATGCCGTAGCCTCAGCAGAACAAATTGATTGGTCCGAAGCATAGGCATCCGGGATTGCATTCACCGTGATGTCGAAAGTGCAATCGTCCGTGCAATCGTTTCCATCAATATAGGTGTAGGTAATCGTATGGGTGCCTAAACCTGCACTGTTTGGGGAGAACTCCCACAAACCCAAAGAAGCATCGAAAGGCGTCACTCCAGCACCTGAAAACGAACTGGAAAGGTCCACCGAAGGTGGTGCAAGCCCATTAAGCGTTTCCAAAAATATAGTACCAATGTCGATGCAAACTGCGAAGTCGGCAGGACAAGTCACTACTGGAAGTGCATTCACCGTTACTTCAATGGAATTTGTTGATTGACAGCCCGTTGCAACGCTGGTAGCCACAAATGTCAGGGTGTAGATCCCTGATGTGGTCCATTCCACCTGCACATTAGGAGAATTGACGCCCTGCAAAATAGTGCCACCGCCGGAAATCGTCCAGACAAAAGTGCATGCTCCAGGGCCTGATGCAGGAGCCTCTGCGCCATATTCTACGATACCGTCTTCACAAATTTCGTGGTCAGCGTCAAAATCAAGGGTCTCCGTAAAAGGATTGGTAACATTGGTACCGGCAGCTCGAAATGCATCGCTGGGCAATGCCGACACCGTAATAATAATTGAATAATTCGTCGTAAAACCACAATCGTTCATCACCGAAATCACAGCATTATAGTCGCCGATAGCAGCGCCAGCCGGAATCGTCCAGGTAATGGTACCCGGGGCATCTGGCACAGCCGTTGATGGGACATCTACAAATCCTTCTGCTTCCGCCGCAACATCAAAGTCAATAGAATAGGTGTCGGCATCTTCCAGAGTATAATCGAAATCAAAGGCCGTTTCTCCGGTACAAACCAGAAAATTGGCTGGGGACGGAGTGATACTCGGTGCGTCAGCACATACCTCACCACTTACTACCACATCCCGCAAAAACAAATCACCAGTACCAGCCGAACCGCTTGAAAGGCCGTAGATCCGAAAGGTAATCGGGTCGCTGGTATTGATCGGAAAGGTTCCTGCCGGCCAGACACGCAATACGCCGCCACTTGTACAGAGATTGCTTGCTTGTGGATTGCCAGGGTTTACGGTCGTCCACGGTCCTCCATTGATGCTATAGCCATAGCGTATCGCTAAAGGGCCATCCGGCGGAGTGCCCGGGGCCAGGTTCTCGCGGCGTGAGCGGGCTGATATACCCGTAATTTTCAATCCAACCGGTGCATCCGGTGTAAGGGTGAACTCAACGAAATCACCCGCTGCATTGAATGCATTTACATCAAAAATGTTGGTAGTAGGCCAGCCTTCTGTGCCAAATCCCTCTGTAGGGCCGCAGGGGTCCATGACCACGCCTGCGCCTGGTGTTATCCAGGTTCCTGTAACATTGGCCGCCACAAAGGCTGGAGCGCCATTAGAAGCATTGGTGTAGTTATAAATGGTTTGGGCAAAGCCCCTTATTTGGCTAATCCCCAGTAAAACCAGGGTAAAAAGGACCAAACGTGTCGTCATTTGTCTGCGAAGACAAGTGGGTAGGGTTGGTTTCATAAAATTAATTTATTTCGGTGTGAGAGAAAAGGTGAAGGGATATAACTATGATAAGCAATTGGAAATGGCATGTCAGCAGCAAACGGCAGGTCTGCGGCACAATGTGGTATAAATGGTCTACAAAAATCTGATTGTCAACGGTATAGCGTTGACAAAACTCCAGAGGAGACAGGCGGACAATGAACGTCCGAAAGGCGGGAAACAGTCAATTGGATTAAAAGGGCTTGATAATAATCGCACAAACTTAGAGAGCCCTCGGGCGTTTGCGTCAATTTTTGACCACCCATATTTAGAAATACCCTTTTCGGGGTACTAGTTGTTAGCAACTATTGTGCCATAAATTGGGTAGGTATTACCAAATAAAGTTGTACCACAAAAAACTCTGGACAAAACCTCCTATTGTTTTTGCCTGAAGTTGAGGTGTCGTTAATTTAAAACCTGCATAAGTCGATCATAATCAGATTCATAGTCAATCAATTATACAAATACATGCTTCTATTTCTTTCCAACTCCCTGAAATACGGGTCTTTTAAATCTTTAATAAAGTAAATTGCCTCACCCGTACTTTTCATTTCCGGCCCAAGTCGCTTGTCAACGCCAGGGAACTTATCAAACGAGAACACCGGTATTTTAATGGCATAACCCTCCAGTTTGTGATTGATGTCAAAGTCTTTCAACTTGTGGGTACCCAGCATAACTTTGGTCGCAATGTTAAGGTAAGGCACCTGATAGGCTTTGGCTATAAATGGCGTGGTGCGCGAAGCCCGGGGATTCGCCTCAATAACATACACCTGATCGTCCTTGATGGCAAATTGGATATTGATCAATCCCTTGATATCCAATGCCCTGGCGATCTTCTCCGCATACTCCAACATACTTTGGATCACAATAGGACCCAGCGAATAATGCGGCAATACCGCCGATGAGTCGCCAGAGTGAATACCCGCAGGCTCGATGTGTTCCATGATACCCATGATGTGGATATCATCGCCGTCAAAGATCGCATCGATCTCGGCCTCTTTGGCACGTTCGAGGAACTGATCGATCAACACCCGGTTGTCCGGCAGGTGCTTGAAAATGGTCAGTACCTGACGCTCTAACTCGTTGTCGTTGATCACAATTTTCATGCGCTGTCCACCCAAAACATAGGAGGGGCGCACCAGCAGGGGGTACGGCAATCGCTTGGCAATATCCAGCGCAGCATCTACATCGTGCGCTACCCCAAATTTCGGGTACGGAATCTCCAACTCGTGCAGCAATTCTGAAAAGCGTCCACGATCCTCTGCAATGTCCATACTGTTGTAGCTCGTGCCAATGATGTTATAACCATTTTTGTGCAGATTTTCAGCAAGTTTGAGGGCGGTTTGGCCTCCCAGCTGCACAATCACACCATCGGGTTTCTCGAGTTCGAGGATTTCCTCCAGATGCTCCCAGTATACTGGTTCGAAGTAAAGTTTATCGGCCATATCGAAATCAGTAGAGACCGTTTCGGGATTACAATTAACCATAATTGCCTCATAACCAACCTCTTTTGCAGCAAGCAAGCCATGGACGCAACAATAATCAAACTCAATGCCCTGGCCAATACGGTTGGGACCAGAGCCCAGCACAACGATTTTTTTCTTGTTGGTTACGATGCTTTCGTTTTTGGCTTCCACGTTTTCTAATCCTTCCACATTTATGGAGCCATCCACATCTTCTAAACCTTGAAGGTTGCGTAAAGCTGCTCCCTCGACTGTCAACCCTTCGAAAGTCGAGTAGAAGTAATTGGTCGTACTCTCAAACTCTGCGGCGCAGGTGTCAACCATTTTATATACCCGCCGGATGCCGCGCTTTTTGCGTTCACGGGTGACAGGTTTTTCCTCGATCCGAAGCAACCAGGCGATCTGGGCATCGGAGTAGCCGTTCTTTTTTAGTTCGATGAAAAAATCAGTGGGGATATCCTCCGGCACATTGTAGCGCAGAAGTTGCTCCTCCATTTTTACAAGATTCTTGATCTGGCCAATGAACCATGGATCAATGCCCGTGAATTTCTGAACCGTTTTGGACGGAATACCAAGCCGGAGGGCATCTTTTACCCTGTAAATCCGATCGTCTGAAACTTTTTCAAGACGCTCCATGATGTCGTCCGTCCGCAACCACTCCTTCTTGTCGGCGCCGAGGCCCGTGCGGTTGTTTTCCTGACTTTGACAGGCTTTTTGCAACGCCTCATTAAAGCACCGCCCAATGGCCATGACCTCGCCGACCGATTTCATTTGCAATCCAAGTCGATGGTCAGCACCCTGAAACTTGTCAAAATTCCAACGTGGCATCTTTACGATCACATAGTCGAGGGTTGGCTCAAAATAAGCTGAAGTAGTCTTGGTGATCTGATTTTTCAATTCATCCAGCGAGTAGCCAATGGCGAGTTTGGCCGCGATCTTAGCAATAGGATAGCCTGTGGCTTTGCTTGCCAGGGCTGAGGAGCGTGATACCCTTGGGTTCACCTCAATGGCGATAAGTTTCTCATCAACAGGGTTTTGTGCAAACTGCACATTGCATCCACCGGCAAAATTCCCTAAGGCCCGCATAATTTTGATGGCCTGGTTGCGCATGTCCTGATATGCGGTATCCGAGAGCGTCATAGCCGGGGCAACGGTAATAGAGTCGCCGGTGTGGATGCCCATGGGGTCTACGTTTTCGACGGTGCAGATGATGACCACATTGTCCAGATGATCGCGGAGGAGTTCGAGCTCAAATTCCTTCCAACCCATCACGGCTTTTTCCACCAACACCTCGTGGGTGGGCGAGGCGTTCAGACCGCGTTTGAGGGCTTCATCGAATTCATCCTCTTTAAAGCAGAAGCCTCCGCCGGTTCCTCCAAGGGTATAAGATGGTCGTATAACCAATGGAAACCCAATCTTTTGTGCGGCTTCCTTGCCTTCCAGAAAAGAGTTGGCAATGTAGGATGGCGCTACATCCAGGCCCAGTGCCAGCACCAGTTTTTTAAATTCTTCCCGATTCTCGGTCGTCTCGATGGCTTTAGTATCCACGCCGATCATACGCACGCCATATTGTTCCCAAATGCCCATTTTTTCGCACTCAATGGCCAGATTAAGCGCGGTTTGGCCACCCATGGTAGGCAGCACGGCATCAATAGGTGGCAAGTGTGGATCTTCCTGGTGTTCCTGCAGGATCTGCTCAATGCTCTCCGGCGTAAGGGGTCGGAGATAAATATGATCCGCCGTGACCGGATCGGTCATAATGGTCGCCGGATTGGAGTTGATCAGGCTCACCTTGATGCCTTCTTCACGCAATGAACGGCTGGCTTGAGTGCCTGAGTAATCAAATTCACAGGCCTGACCAATGACGATGGGCCCTGAACCGATGATGAGGATGGATTGGATGGAGATATCTCGTGGCATGGTGAAACTCGGATTTCGCGGATTTATGAAATGCGGATTCCGCAGATTTTACAGTAGTGTGAAACTAAGACTTGAATTTTTAAACGAATTTGGAATCCGCGTTTATCCGCTTGATCCGCGCAATCCGCGTTAAAAAAATGCCGCAAACTAGTTTCTATTGAACCAGTTTGCGGCAAAGCCGAAGTGAATGTACCAGACAGTCGTTTCTTCATTTCGGAGCGCAAAGGTAGAAAAAGGTTTGGCTATTTCCGAGAAAACCAAAGCGCTAATCTTTCAACCTTTTACCATGTCTGGCAGATCGCCCATAATCTTCCAATCCCCATTTTTTTAACTTACCAAAAAAAAGTTGAACTTTGCACGCTACAAAACACAAAAAAGCATCCAGCCATGTCTGAAGAAAAAAACGATCCGACCCCGAACGAACAATCTTCTGAGCCGAAAAAGCCTAAAATTCTTGCACCCAAAAAGAATACCGTGAGTGATTTCAGCAAAAACAAAAATCGCTTTTTGTCGCCGAAGCCCGGTTCTTCAAAAATGAAAGGTGGTGGAATGAAAGGTGGCGGGATGAAAAAAGGGAAATAGGTTAACCTCAAAAGACGACGAGTGGACTATTTGCTGCCACAGTTGGCAAAAACACAACCGGTAGCAGCAAATGCATAAAAAGCACCTCAGTCAAATTTGTCCCAGCTGGACGGTATTCGTTGTACTGCACGCCATAAAGGAACATTGCGGCAATCTGTGCGTTTTACATTCATCTTGTCGCTGTTTAGCGCCAATTAACTCTTAATTTCTGCATGGCGATTATTCAGCCGATCCGTTTTATTAGCAACGACAAATCTCAATTTTTCACTACCCTACACAATCGGGTAGATGCCTATTTCAAAGAGAACCACTTGTCCAAACACGCCAATGCTGGTGTGGTCATCAAGACCATCATTTTACTTTCAGCTTACCTTCTTCCCCTGTTTTTGATGTCCTGGCTTCAACCTGCCCTGGGTTGGTCGTTGGCGCTGTGGGCTTTGATGGGGGTTGCTATGGCCGGGGTGGGGATGAGTGTCATGCACGATTCTATTCATGGGGCGTATTCTTCCAACCCTCGCATCAATAAAATCCTCGGATACTCGCTGGTACTCTTAGGAGGGGCGGTAAGCAATTGGAAATTTCAGCACAACACCCTGCACCATACCTTCACCAATATCACCCATTACGATGACGATATTGCGGACAAACCGGGCTTGCGTTTTTCGCCCCATACGGAACTGAGGCCTGCCCACCGTTCTCAATGGCTGCACGCCGTGTTTATTTACAGCTTGACAACGCTATATTGGGCAGTGGCAAAAGATTTTATGCAGTTTGTCCGGTATCGGCGCACTGGGCTCAACAAAAACACAGCAGCCCAAAACCGGGTACTCTTGGCCAAGATTATCGGGGTCAAAATCATCTACTTCTCTATTTTTTTGGCCTTGCCAATGTTGGCGGGCATTCCCGTATTGGAAGTAATCGCTGGCTTTTTATTGATGCATGCCATTTGTGGAGTTATCCTGACGATCATTTTTCAATTGGCGCACTCGGTGGAAGAAACAAGCCATCCATTGCCTAACGAGAATGGAATCATTGAGAATGACTGGGCAATTCACCAAATGAATACCACGGTCAATTTCTCGCGCCAAAACCGCCTGTTGTCTTGGTATATAGGTGGCTTGAATTTCCAGGTGGAACACCACCTTTTCCCCAAAATTTGCCATATTCACTACCCCAAAATTGCGGGCATCGTGGAACGCACAGCAGCCGAATTCAATGTCCCGTATCTGGAGCATAAAACTTTTGGACACGCATTGCGCTCACATTTTGCCACCCTTCGACGTTTTGGCAGACTGCCCGATATGGATGAAATGATGGGGTAAATGAGCAGACTATTGGACATTTTGACCTTAGACATTGGACCTGCACTCTAACAACTTTAAAATCATGCACTTGCTGAATTGTGTCTAACGTCCAGTGTCAAAATGTCCAGTAGTCTGGTATCAGGATAATCCATTTTTATTCATCAAAATTCCCCACCTGCTCCCCCACCCCCAAATTGCCCGCCACCAAAAGATTCCCTTTTCTCGGGCCTCGGCCCCGGCTGGTTGACAATGGTCTGCTCGATCAGTTGCTGCTCAATCTCTTGCAATAGGGACGTTTCGGAGTCCGCTTCGTAGGAATATGAACCCTCATTCCGATGTAGATAACGGATTGAAAAATAAGCCGTTAGGAACAAAACTGCCCCGGCGATCACTGCAGCCCAGGTCAGGGGCATCACATGATAATAATACCGGAACGAGAACACAGCCACTGCGACACAAGCCAGTCCCACATCAAGCAAATGACGGTCTTTTTGTCGCACCCCTTGAAATATGTAGACCAGGGGAACCACAAACGTAAAGGCCCAGAAGAACCAGGCTAATGGCGCCTGCTCCACTTGAAACCACTCCACGCCTACTTGCTGCACTACATAGAAGTTGCCACTGGCGTAAAAAGTCGCCAACGAAAGCAATTCTACCACCAGCAGTATCCCATGCCAATGCCGCCAGGCAAAGCGATCTTGTCCCTGTTTTGAAAAAATGTAAAACCCAAGGGAGGACAGCATTCCGGCTAAGGGCAGCAGGTAAATTGCCAGATGCGGAATTTCCGCGACCAACAGCAAAACAACGCCCATCGAGCAAATAAAGGCCGCGACCGCCATCAACCGGTCCAGATAACGGAGGGTACCCACTACTAAAAATGGCCAGGCAATACTGAAATATACCAGGGCCGGGGTGCTGTAATGCAAAGGGTTGCATATACCGAGGAGGATTGCCCACACTGCTACATAGAGCAACATATCATCTATACCGCTTCCAAAATGTCGACCTGGCTGGATGACCTTGAATTCCAGTACAACGATACAGATCGCTCCACAAAATAGACTAAAGATCGAGAGCCCCAGATCTGAATTGGGTTCGAGGACAATCGCCACCAATCCACCGGCTGCCAGCAATAGAATTAAGGTAAAGATCGCCAGTCCAATGCGGATAAATACATTGGGCGAATAAAAATTGGACACATGCCTTTCCTGAATAATGTGCCACTTTTCATCCGAAAGCAGGCCTTTTTCGTGCCATTTCCGGGCAGTATCTTTGGTCAGCAAGGCATCTAACCAGTCTGTATTGTAGGCGATCATGGCTGGTCGTTTTTGATGAAGCGCTTGTAATTGGTCAGAAAGAGGATCACTCCGGCACAGGAAAGCACAAAATAAAACAGGTAGAATTTGAAGCCAAAATTCAGGCTTTCCGTATGTACAATGAGCATGTAGGTAAGGCCAATGTAGCCGTACAGCACAGCCATTGTGAGAAAATACAAGGAGTTGCGGGTGCGGGCATACCACAAGAAAAAGCCAACGCCCAGGCACAGCAGTAGAAAATAAAGTACGGTCTGTCTCAATGCCATCATGCCGGCAAGGGTGGAGATCATTAAAATATTCACCCCGAAGTTGAGATAGGTCAGCGAAAAATGCTTTTTCACACCCCAGTGCTCGCTGAGGAATGGAATTACCGTTAAGAATACCCCCAGGAAAACACCTGCATGAACAATGGCTGCGCTATTGAAATCATTTTGAGAAAGCAGGTCCTGCGGCGTAACAGTGATGCCCAGCCAGGTAGCCATTGCAGTGATGCCCAGCGACAGCACTCCCCTGTTGTCGAGCCAATAAGCCAATGCAAAAAACAATACCATCGGAATGAAGGTCGCGAGGCCATACCGTGTCCCGAATATCTCATACTGAAACTGCCAATAACCTTCCATGATCAGGAAAGTAAGGCAGCCCAGCAGCAAAATATAATCATAATAAGGTGTAGGACTTTTGATTTCTCCCAAAGAAAAAGGCTTCCTATGCCGAACAGCATACCAAAAGCAAGCCACACTGACTGCCCCGATCAATACAATGATCACCGCATGGCCAATGGTGTCGATGTTTTCATAGATCAAAAAACCCAGGCCGAGATTCAGTAGAATTACACCGAGATAAAGCAGGGTTTTTAGTTCCCAGTGCAGCGAAAACGGTTTTTCTGATTCAAAAAGTGCAATTTTTTCGGCGTCTTCAGGAGTTATGAGTTCCTGTTGCAGGAGATTGCGGAGAATGGGTTCGTGCATAGGATAGCAACAAATAGGGTGCAAAGACGGCAGTAAAAGTAGAAAATGGGTAGAATTGCCCTACTCATTCGTTTGGTCCTGCACACTGCAGATACAAACCGGGCTTTCGGCTGGAGCGGGCAAACTTTTGGCGGCTCGGCCATCCACAATTGGTATTTTGAGTACAAAAACGGCTCCACCTTAGTCAAGGTCGAGGAAAGTATGGAAGGCTGGTTGATAGCTTTGTTCAAAAAGAAGATGAAC
>JAUSMG010000236.1 GCA_030645295.1 Saprospiraceae bacterium
ACCAAATCCACAAATCCACAACTATGCAAAAACTAACCAAAGCAGAAGAGGACGTAATGCAGCTCCTCTGGGAAGTCAGTCGAGGCACCGTGAGCGATCTGCTCGAAAGATGTCCGGAACCCAAGCCCCCGCACAGCACCATTTCAAGCGTGGTGCGCATTCTGGAAAAGAAAGGCTTCGTGGGCCACAAGGCCTATGGGAAAACCCACGAGTATTTTCCGCTGGTAGAGCGCGAGGCTTACGGTAGCCGATCCTTGGGCGATCTGTTGCGCAATTACTTTGGAGGATCCGTGCCAAGGCTGGTGTCGCACCTCGCTGAGGAGGAAAAGTTGAGCAAAGCGGAATTGGACGATCTGTTGAAAATCCTTGAAAAATAAATGCTTATGACCATCTTTTTATTAAAACTAACCCTGTGTTGGGGCTTTTTCGCCCTGCTTTATGCACTTCTTCTGCGGCATGAAACCTTTTTTCGTGCTAACCGTGCGTATCTGCTCGGCACGGCGATACTTGGAATTCTGTTGGCGACATTGCCAGGGGAACAGATGCCAGTACCGGAAATGGATGGAGGAATGATTGCTTTACCAGAATTTACCGTTGGCATTCAGCAGGTAGAAGCGGCCACCAGTACCTGGCAAGACCTTGATCTTCTTTGGATTATCTATTGGGCAGGATTTTCCTTGATGACGGCACGAGTGTTGTGGGGACTTTTTAGAATCATGCAAATGGCGGTGCGTGGCCAGTCCGAGCGACTCCCGGATGGCTGTCTTTTGATCCAGACAGCAGAAGCAAAAGTGCCGTTTTCATTTTTTAGGTGGGTGTTTGTGCCCGCATTACCCCAACTTCCCGAAAGTTTAATCCCGATAAAATCGGGATCGGGAAGTTCAGTTGAAAATGAACGCGCACTCATGCTCGCCCACGAACGCGCCCATGCCCAAGGCTGGCACAGCGCCGACGTGCTACTCGCCGAGATTTTGTGCATAGTATTTTGGTTTCACCCGGTAGCGCACTGGTACAGACGCGCGTTGCGCACGGTACACGAATACCTGGCCGATGCAGCCGCATCGCGCCAGGCGGACAGAAAACAATATGGCCTGTTGTTGATAGGGCAATCGCAGTCCGGAATGCCGATTGCCTTTGCAAATCATTTTTTTCAATCACCACTCAAACAAAGACTCGTTATGCTGACGAAAAAAACTTCTGCCCCTTTGAGGGCGCTTAAATTTGGCCTGGTGGCTCCAGTTGCTATCCTGTTTGCCATGTTGTTCCGGCAGGCCCCGGCCATTGCGCAGGCGGTGGACGAAAAGCACCTTGCGTTCGTGCGCGAACTGGAATCCAACGGTTGGACCGAAATTGACACCGTGATAACCTTCGATCCCAAGACCTATACCGAGACCGTCCGGTTTATTACAAAAAGCAGTGCGCCGGAATTGGATGAAAGCGGCAAACTCGTGTACCAATATGCTGAGCAGCAGCCGCAATTCCCGGGTGGACAAGAGGCCATGGTCAAGTTTTTGCAGGACAATTTGAAGTACCCGGAGGGAGCGAGGAAGGCCGGTGCAGAAGGCAGTACATTGGTTCGTTTCGTTGTGAATTATGATGGGACCATCAGCAAAGTCAGGGCAATTGCTATGAGTGGATTCAATGTGCGCGAGGATATGCTGGAAGAATCAGAACGTGTCGTCCTATCCATGCCAAAATGGATTCCCGCACAGCACAAGGGTAAAAAGGTGGCTTGTTCCCTTCGGCTTCCAATAAATTTTTCGCTGGCAAATACGGATGCGAAATCAGCCGTAGTGGATCCCGAGTTCCCAGGCGGCATGGAAGCAATGGGTAAATTCTTATCCGAAAACATCCGCTATCCCGAAACAGCCAAAACAGCCAAAGCAGAAGGCATGGCAGTAGTCAGTTTTATCATTCAGGAAGACGGCTCACTGGCAAATATCAAACAAAAAAATACCGACGAGGCACTTCATCCTGCTCTCGTTGAAGAGGCCTTTCGGGTGGTACGATCCATGCCTAAATGGAAGCCGGGCCTGAAAGAAGGCAAAGTGGTAAAGTCGGAGTTGTGTGTGCCGATAAAGTTCAAGTTGTAATAGACCAGAGTACTCTAGAAAAATAAAAGACACATCCGAACTGGCCGGACATGCCTTATTATTGATTCAAGTGATCTTACTATCTTTCCAAGAGGCTAACTACCTCAGCGTGTTATCACAAATTTTTTCACAGCTACTCCTTCCCCGCAAAAAACACGGGCGAAATAAGTGCCTGAGGGCATATCACCCAATGCTACCCGGATTTGCCTTGCTGGGTTACCAATTTGGGTAAGCGCTCGCAATGATCCGTCACCGTTGCTAATTTCAACCGCCCGAATAGCTGCTGACGGGCTCTCTAAAAGCAGAAAATCCGAAGCAGGGTTGGGTGATACCCTCAGATCGAAGTAAGTATCCGCCGAGGCGGGCGAATGGGTAACAGTGCTTGTTGAGGGAAGCGCCACCGTGTGCCAGGTCTGGTTGGTGATGACCGCTGTGTTGAAATCAAAGAAAATCCCGGCACTGTTGTAGATCACCGAACCAAGTGGCAACGCTGCACGCTGTTGCACCTTGAAGGTGATAAATCCCTGCGAACCGGCTTGGCTGGCATTGCTGTCAGGCAGTGCAATATTGGCGAAGGTGAAAGTTGCTGTCCCATTACCGCTCAGATCCCAGGTATAGGCGTGAGAGGAGGCTCCTGGCCGTACCGTAGCAGGGTCAAGCAGCGCAGAAAGTGTATCGCACACCACCACCTTGAATGCCGTATCAGTACCCGTATTTTGGAATCGAATCATGTACTCCAACTCCTGGCCTGGACGGATTTCGTGATCCGATCCGGTTCCAAGGGGAAAGCCTTGTTTGTCATTGGGATCGTATGAGCCAATATTTTCGCGACAATCAACATCCACAGAAGGGTGAATGCCGTTCAGGCTGAATTGGTTGATAAAGCCCAGTGATTCAAATCCGCCGCAACCTTCCGCAAAGGCGATGGCTCGCGTAGAGAATGGATGACCTGGCTCCTGCTCTGACTCAATGCGCCAAGTGTGGCCATTGGCTGCAAAATTGAGTGTTATATCTTCAAAGGCATCATAGGTTTCCTGTCCAGTCATTAACACAACATCGTCTTCAAAGATAATATATTCAAGCGTTTCAGAGGTCGATGTTCCCGTATTGCGAATTTGCAATTGGATGATGGTGTCCTGACATATTACCTCGGCTTCGATGTTAGCACCCGACCAATCAGGCAGAATAGTGCAGAGCGTGTCGGGGAAGGCGTGTGCACTGATGCAATGGGTCTGGCCTATTATGGTGGAGTCGCAACTGACATTGACGACCATGCTGAATTGGCCGCAATCGCCTTGCGCCACATCGCCAAGGGCTACGCGAAAAACGTTGTTGCCCAGTGAAGTATATGGCAAGGGACAGCTCTGTAGGTTCAGAAAAGGGTCAAGTGTGACATCTATCCAGGCACTGTCGGCGAGTTCTGAGCCGAGGTTGCAATATTGGAAGTAGATCGTATTGTCGAAACAGCGACGCAAAAAAGGCGCAGATACGTCTACTGACATGAGTGGGCATTCTGACTGGGCAGCGGCGGAAAAATTGAGCGTGTCACTACTGTATAACGTATCCGCTTGAAAAACTTTTACCGAATCGCAAGCCTCCCACCATATCGCGTTAGGTGTTTGGAGTGAAATGTTGTAAATTCCTGTGTCGAGCAACATCACGTAGTGCCCCAAGCTATCAGAAGTGGTGTAAGTCTGGCCACCATCACCATCTGCTTCTACGATCCAATTTTTTAAAGGGGCCGTAGCATCTTCGGTACTGCAATCCGCGTCGGCATCAAGCCGGACGCTGCCACGGAGGTAGCTGCCCGAGGAGATTGGATTGCGGGTTTTGTACAGGCGACCGGTAGAAGTGCACGTGTATAAATATTGATCGGGAGATATCGAAAATCGTATGAATTCTTGACTGTATTCATATAAATTCACGGGTCTTTTAGGTAAATTTTGCCAGGATGCTCCTTTATTTAAAGATAAATAAGTATTACTATTCGTTTTTAAAACCAAATGCCCCAGGTCTGTGACTTCAAAAAAGAAATAAACATCGTTTGAAGAAAAAACAGAGGGAATCAATTGCTTTGACCAGGACTCACCTCCATCTTCTGATTTATACAAAAATGCTGAACGAGGAAAATTCCATCCTGCAATAAAATAGAGCGTTCCCTCCGGCGCTGCTTTTAATTTGCCAGCCCAGTTTATGCCGGGGATTGGATCTTGCGAAGTCCATGTATTACCCTCATCATCTGAACTGGCTAAAGCCACACCAGAACCAAAATACAAACCGAAGAATTTGCCTGATGGAGCCCTTAGTACGGAGGAAGGAGCTCCCGAGTACTGCCAGGTCACCCCGCTATCTGAAGATTTATAGTTGTTGATGTATAGGTCTTTCGATGTTGAAACAATGTATGGATCCCAAAATCCTGAATAATAATTATTGGAGCCACTTGGCTTTACATTTTCAAATGTATCCCCCCCGTTTGTAGAGAAAAGCAACTGGTCGTTCTCGCCCATAAGCAATCTATCCGGCCTGTCCAGGTGAAGAAAGTTCCAAAAGCCCCCCCCGTTAGATTGTTGTTGTAATTCTGATATAGGGTTGGTGAGACGATACCATAAATTCCCTTTATTTTCTGTTTTCCATAATCCACTGGGCGCAACCGCGTAATAGATGCTATCTGTCTCGAAAGCCATCTCAAAAACCTGGCTGCACCGAATATTTTTGGAGGATAAATTCCAGGTTTTGCCCAAGTCACTTGATTTATAGATTCCAGCAGCTCCTTTATTCATAAAAATCTGGCCATCAGGCAGAACGCTGTTGGGGAAAAGGTAAGTATTGCCGTGATTCGCACCCTCCAGGTTATAGCCCTCTAATCTGTGCCACGTAAGGCCATCATCATCAGAATAAAGCATGTTGTAGGATTCGGGCTTCAACAGCCTCCCAGTCGGCAAAACGACCAGATCGTGTGGATAAGGAAAATAAGGCTGAGTATAGATAGGCAGGCTATCACAGGGCACCTGGACAAAAGGTTGCCCGCTTCCGGCTGAGCGCAAAATTGGCGTGGACCCATTAAATATAAACGCAGCCCCAGAGGGTGAAAAGGAGAGGTCTCCAGAAGTAGATATTGGGAAAACCACCTGATACTCACTCCAGGACCGACCCTCATCAAACGAGCGAAAAAAAGTATAAAGAGAATCTTTTTGAAAATAAGCCTCTGGAGTAATCATCGCTACCCCATTTTGGAGCAATTTGATTGTAGGAAATTCGTAAGGAATTGCAGCGGGAGCACTGGCCTCCATCCAGGTATCCCCCTTGTCTTCGGAAAAGAAAAACTGGCCATTGGCAAATCCCGTCAAGACACCACTGGCACTTTCTACAAACTTAACAATCTGCGCCTCAAATGGGGGAGCATTGATAACGGCAGGACCTAGTGCCTGCCAGCTGGCCCCTTCGTCTTCAGACCGATACCAAATGTCCGATTTTTGAGCGAAAGCAGTACCCGCTTTACCAATGTAAATGGAGTAATGATCAGTAAAAACGGTTAAGTTGAGACTATCTACCGCTGTCCAGTTTGCTCCTTCATCATCAGAACGGTATATATCACCCCGGTACATTTGTGCATACAAACGACCACTCGAAGTGGCGGTCATCTCCCACACCCAGCCCCCATCGGGTCCCGGCACTTCCTCCCAATAGACACCGTTTTGTGCCCGAAGCCCATTCTGAGCCAGTAGCCAAAGCACGAAAAGTGTAAAAAGTTGCTTGTTCATAGTTCAGGTAATTTTGAATGATGTTAATCGGGAGGCTTTTGACAGCACAAAGATGGCAGCAATTGTCCTTGGTCACGAAATACAAAAATTGGAACTTGTCGGGAGTAGATTTTTATAAAATATTGATAGTCAAGAAATAATTTTATATTTTTGTCGAAAAACATCCCAAATCCTTTGCGCAAAATGCCTGATAATCAGCTTTTACAAACCATCCGCGCCCTTAATACGCGCGAACGCTCGGCTTTGAGCGACTTTGCCTCTTGTGCCCTTTTCAACCGCCGCCCCGAGGTGTCGCGGCTTTGTCGGCATCTTGTCCAACATATTGGCCGCAGTTCGTCTGCCAGTCTCAGCCTTGAACGACAGTTTGAGGCCGCATTTCCGGGCGAAACCTATGACAATGCCCGGCTTCGACACAGCATGTCATACCTGCTCGAAGTAGCCCGGCAATATCTGGCCTACTCCGATTGGGCCGCCGATCCCCTGGCTCAAAACCGCAACCTCTGCCGGGCTGCCAGAAAACGTGGCCTTGACCGCATTTTTGACAAAACCTGGGAAATAGCCACTGCCGAGCTCGAAAAAAGCCCCGTTCGCGATGCCAGACACCATTATCTACGGTACCAGATTTTGCAAGAGCAATTGGAGCAGGAATCGCGAGGTGCGCGCTCTACCAAAATCAACCTGCAATTGTTTCCGGAAACACTTACACAATACTACGCTGCCGAAATGCTCCGACACGCTTGTGTTGCACTTTCGCACCAAGCCACTTCAGGCCAATCTTACGAATTTGATTTGCTTGAAAGTATGACGAGGGAAAAATCTTGGAAAATTTTGCTGCAAACCCCCGTCGTGGCCGTGTACCACCAGCTCTACAAATCGCTTCAACCCGATGGAGAAGCACATTTTGGCACCTTGAAAATCTTACTGGCAGCCCATGGAAATTGCTTTTCGGTGGAAGAACTTCGGGGGCTTCACTTGCAGGCCATCAATGTCTGCATTCGCCGAATGAACAGTGGCCAGCGAGCCTATATCCGGGAGGCATTCGATCTGTACAAATCAGCCTTGGCGCTCAATGTGCTGGCTGAGGAAGGGGTGTTGAGTGGTTTCACTTACAAAAATATCATCCGCATTGCAGCCGCTTTGAGCGAACACGAATGGGCCGAACAGTTTGCCGAACAATACCGCGAAATGCTTCATGCACGTGAGCGCGACAATTTTTACCGCTATAACCGGGCTTTCCTACACTTCCAGAAACAAGATTACGCCAGGGCAATGCCGCTCTTGCGTCAGGTTGAACTGGAAGACACTCTCAACAACCTGGATGCCCGGCGGATGCTTCTGCGCAGCTACTACGAACTCGGAGAATGGGACGCACTGGAATCACTTTTACAAAGTTTCGGCGCTTACCTCCGAAGGCAAAAGAACTTGGGCTATCACCGCACTACGAACGAAAACCTGCTGGTATTTACCAAGAAACTGCTTGGCGCCAATTTGAAGGACAAACGAATACGTTCCTCCATCCAACAGGAAATAGAGCGCACAACCGATGTAGCCGAACGCGCCTGGTTGTTAAAGGTATTGGGCGGGGAAGAATAAATTTAAAAACAAAAAGTTTCATTTTAAAAAACATATTGCACTACTTTCGCCTCCAAATTTGAATCCTATGGCAACTCCCTTTCTTGGTCTCCGTACCTGCATTTACCGCATTCCCAACAACGAACTGGCCACTGCTACGGAATGGTATTCCAATGCGCTGGGCATCAAGCCTTATTTCAACGAGCCTTTCTACGTCGGATTTGAAGTGGGCGGCTACGAGCTCGGCTTGCATCCACGTACTGAAGATATCAAAATTGGCGAAAATTTGGAAACCTATTGGGGCGTAGAGGATATCCAGGCTGCGTTTGCCCAATTGCTTTCTGCCGGAGCCATTGCCTATGAGCAACCAAACAATGTCGGCGGCGACCTCTGGGTGGCCATGCTGAAAGACCCTTGGGGGAACATTATTGGAATTATTCAAAATCCAGCATTTAAACCGGAATGAACGCTCCAGTCATTCTCCAAACCATCCCACTCGTTCGAATCTTCGATGAGAAGATGCATTCTGGGGCGGTATTTGTATGTATTTGACCGACCCGTTCGAGAATAAATTGCTGTTCAGTGAAAACGAACCATCCTGAGCTGAATTCAGAGGGTGAACGGCAGTCCCCGGTGAATTCAGTTCACTACTTTTGCCCTCACCCCAAAAAGACAGCCCAAAAAACCGAACAAAACCCAAGCTATACTGACCACCCAAATCTGTAAGTTCGTTTCCTCTGGCCGTTCAGCACCTTGATTTGACCGGAGGTCGAATAAGGTGCTGAACGGCCAGAGGAAACGAACTCCCCTGCAAAAAATGGCAAAGCAAAAGCGCGATACCGCACCACCTCCCACCACCTCTCAAAACGGGGAAGATACCGTCATCACCCTCTCGGGGATGTACCAGAACTACTTTTTGGATTACGCTTCCTACGTGATCCTTGAACGTGCCGTGCCCGCCATCGAAGACGGACTGAAACCCGTGCAGCGGCGTATTCTGCATGCCATGTTTGAGCAGCACGACGGGCGCTACCACAAAGTGGCCAACCTCATTGGACAAACGATGCAGTACCACCCGCACGGCGACGCGGCCATCGGCGATGCAATGGTAAACATGGGCCAGAAGGAACTCATGATCGACTGCCAGGGCAACTGGGGCGATTATCGTACGGGCGATTCGGCGGCAGCGCCGCGATACATTGAGGCGCGTCTGACCAAGTTTGCGCTCGATGTGGCATTCAACCACGATACCACCGTTTGGCAATTAAGTTATGATGGCCGCAAGCGAGAACCCGTGAATTTGCCCATGAAATTCCCGCTTGTGCTGGCGCACGGTGCGGAGGGCATCGCGGTGGGCTTGAGCACCAAAATCATGCCCCACAATTTCATCGAGATCATCAAGGCCAGCATTGCCAGTTTGAAAGGGCGGAAGTCGGATCTGATCCCGGATTTCCCAACGGGCGGATTGATCGATGCGGCAAATTATAACGGCGGCGGTAGAGGTGGCAAACTTCGTGTTCGGGCCAGAATCAAGGAATTGGACAAGAAAACGCTCCAGATCACAGAAATACCCTTCGGCGTCAACACCGGCGACCTGATCGAAAGCATCCTGAAAGCCAACGACAAAGGCCAGATCAAGATCAAAAAAGTGATAGACAAAGTCGCCGCGGAGATCGACATTGAGATCGAACTCCAGCCCGGCGTTAGTCCCGATGTGACCATTGACGCGCTGTATGCATTCACGGATTGTGAAGTGAGCATCAGTCCCAACTGCTGCGTGATTGTGGACAACAAACCGCTGTTCACCGACGTGAACGAAATGCTGCGGATCTCCACCGAAAACACGAAAGAACTGCTCCGCATGGAGTTGGAGATCCTGAAAGATGATCTGGAGGAGAAACTCCATTTTGCTTCACTGGAGAAGATCTTTATCGAGAATCGCATCTACCGTGACATTGAGGAATGTGAGACCTGGGAGGCCGTGATCCAGACGATTGATGTGGGCTTGAAGAAGTTTGTGAGTACACCTTCTGACCCGGGGTATGTTAAAGAGGCAAAGAAAATTAAACTACTGCGCGATGTCACAGAAGAAGACATCACGCGCCTCACAGAGATCCGTATCAAGCGGATCTCTAAATTCAACACCTTCAAAGCCAACGAAGAGATCGCCAAAACGAATGAGGAACTGTTGCAAACCAAGCACCACCTCGAACACCTTACCGACTATGCGATCGCTTATTTTGAAAACCTGCTGAGCAAACACGGCAAAGGTCGTGAGCGCCGTACAGAGATTGCGGCCTTCGATACCATTCAGGCGTCGGCGGTGGTGGCGAACAATGCGAAATTATACGTCAACCGCGCGGAAGGATTTGTCGGCACAGGCCTGAAAAAGGATGATTTTGTGCAAGACTGCTCCGACATTGACGATATCATCGTATTCCGCCGTGACGGCGTGATGAAAGTGGTGCGCGTGGGCGAAAAAACCTTCGTCGGCAAGGACATAGAACACGTAGCGGTGTGGAAGAAAAATGATGAACGCACCACCTACAACATGGCCTATGTGGATGCGAAATCGGGCAAGACCTTTGTCAAACGTTTCAACGTGACGGCCATTACCCGCGACAAAGACTACCAACTTGGATCCGATGCAAAAGGCTCTAAAATGCTGTACCTCACGGTGAATCCCAACGGTGAAAGCGAGGTGGTACAGGTGACCCTCACCGCAGCCAGTACCGCCCGTGTGAAGATCTTCGATTACGATTTTGCGGATCTTGCCATCAAAGGCCGCGATTCCCAAGGCAATGTTTTGACCAAATATCCGGTCAAACAGATCAAACAAAAAGAGGTAGGCAAAAGCACCATCGGTGCGCAAAAACTCTGGTTTGATGATATCACCGGGCGTTTGAACACCCTCGAACGCGGCGCACTGCTGGGCGAATTCGACACGGGCGACAGTCTGCTCGTGCTTTACAACGACGGCTCCTATGAGGTCACCGACCTGGATGTGCAGCAGCGTTTCGACATGAAAGAAATCCTCCATCTCTGCAAACTCACCCCGGATCTCGTGGTGAATGCCGTCCACTACGACGGCCACAAGGGCTGGACCATGGTAAAGCGTTTCAAGATCGAGACCAACAAATTGAAGGAACGTTTTTCCTTCCTGACCGACCACGCCAAGTCAAAGATCCTTTTTGCCTCCGTTAAAGAGAATCCGCGCATCAAATACACGCTGAAGATCAATGGCAAACCCATGACGGGCGAAGTCGCCATTGGTGATTTCATGGATGTAAAGGGCTGGAAAGCCGTTGGCAACCGGTTGAGTGATCAGATGTTGGGCGGGATCAAGGAAATTGAAGCAGGGGAATCGAGGTTGTTGCCGAAACCTGCAGCCGAAGATCCAGAGCATACTCCTGCGGCTAAAGCCGCCGGTACAGCCCAGCAGGCGAGCCTGTTTGGTGAGGAAGAAGAAACGCCCAGCCCGGCCCATGAGGCGCCCAAAACGCCAGCGCCGGATGCACCGGACAAGAAGACTTTTCGGGCTGGGGATACGATTGAGTTTGATTGAGGGGGTGGTTTTTTGAGGAATTGAACTTACTTTTGTGTTTAAACTTCGACAAGAATTTATGGAACTCATCACCATACAAGTCAATGACAAGCAGCGCAAACGTTTCTTGCTCCAATTGCTCGCTGAACTGGATTTCGTGGATATCCTTCCGAACGCTTCTAACTTGACTGCCGAAGAGCGCCGTTTTGTAGCCAACCTACGTGCCGCGCTCAAGGATGTAACCTTGCACCAACAGGGCAAAATCCAGTTGAAAACAGCCCAGCAATTGATTGCTGAATTATGAATATAGTCGTTGCTCCAACTTTCGAGCGCGATTTGAAACGGCTTGTCAAAAAATACCCATCGTTGCGATCTGAATTTCCCGATTTGGTGGAAAGCCTGATGGAAGACCCGCTGCAAGGAATTCCCTTGGGCAAAGATTGCTTTAAAATCCGACTGCGGATCGCCTCAAAAGGGCGCGGGAAAAGTGGCGGCGGCAGGGTGATTACCTGCGTGAAAATTCTGGACGATAAAGTCTATCTCCTGACACTTTACGACAAATCTGAGCAATCTAGTATTGACGAGCAGCGATTGGATGCGTTACTCGAGATAGCAGGCTTGTTTTAATGATTCGTTGGAAAATGCAACGGGAGATTGAACCACGATCCTCCTTATGTTGAAAGGATTTTGCGAGATGCGTTCTGTGCATCATATTTACGAAGCTAAATCCTTAAAAACCCCATCCAACAGACAGACTTCCCCTCCTTACCAATCCTTTAAATCAAAGGCCAAAAAAGAAGAAATTTTTGTCTGGCAAGTGAAGAAGGATTTGAAAATCAAAGATTTGCTTGACGGCGTAGAGGAATCCGCCATGCGTGACGAGGTGGAGCAACTGCCCGTTCGAGCCTTTGTCTCCTACTCGCACAATGATTTAGAATACTTGAAAGAACTCCGCACTGCGCTCGCTCCACTTATTCGGCTGAACAAACTCCAGATCTGGGACGACCGCGATATTGATGCAGGCGACGAATGGGAAAAAGTCATTTTCCAGCAATTGGAAGAATCGGACATCGTGCTGTGCCTCGTGAGCGCAGATTTTGTGGCTTCAGAATTTTGTTATAAAAAGGAGTTTGGTACCGCTTTAGAGGCCCACCGCAAGGGCGAAAAGACCATCGTCCCAATCATGCTGCGAAAAACGGATTGGTCGGGCTTGCCCCTAGCTGAAATCCAAGGCACACCTGGTGAGTGGATCACTTTGGCTAAAGACAAAGACGAGGCCTGGACAAAAGTTTCCGAATCGCTTCGCCCAGCCTTGGACAAAGCCAAACAACGGAAGAAACTGCTATTGGAGAAACGCAAAGGCGAATTTCAATAACGCCAGAAGTGACACTTTTTAAAAAAGGGTCACTTCTACGGTCCGCTGAACGTAGACTAGCACTTAAGGATTTCTACGCCCGGTTTTAATAACGATACTAAGCGATTTTAGCAGGCAAAACCTTCCCCTTTTCGAGATCTAGCGCCGCTCCGGTTTTTAAATTTTCCTGTTTTTAGTTTTCCTGTTTTGCGGTTTAATACCTGCATTTTAAAATTCCGGAGGATTCAAATCCTCCCCTCGTCCCCCCTCACCCGCCCTTCGTCGTTAAATTTCAACTTTCCAGCCCCAAACACTTGCATAATCCAATTTGATATGATTACATTTGCTATCAAATCAATATCATATCAAAATCAATCGACACCATGGAAAAAACAATCAAACCAACTTCTGGCTGGGCTATGTTGCTACTACTCATCTTGTTAGTAGCGGTCGGCATTTATTTCTTGGTCATGAAGCAATTTCCGCTGGGTGCAGTGTCTTTGGCCATTGCATTCCTGATCATCGCACCGGGTTTTATCGCCGTAGAGCCCAACAGCAGCCGGGTAATGACCCTGTTTGGCACCTACACTGGGAGTGTCAAAGAGAGTGGCTTCTTTTACACCAACCCCTTTTACACCAAAAAGAAGGTGACGCTACGAGCCGATACGCTTGATGTCCCGTCCATCAAAGTGAACGACAAACAAGGCAACCCCATCATGATTGGTGGTGTGGTGACGTATCGGGTTCAGGATACTTTTAAGGCCGCATTTGCCGTGGAAGATTACTCGGTTTTTGTGAAAATCCAGAGTGAAACCGCGCTTCGCAAACTCGCCGGGATGTACAATTACGACAACTGGGAGGATGAAACCGCCACGATCACCCTGCGCTCCAGCTTTGATGAGGTAAACCACCAACTTGCCCACGAGATCAGCGAGCGCCTCCGGATCGCCGGCATCGAAATCATTGAAGCGCGGATTAATAACCTGGCGTATGCAACCGAAATCGCCCAGGCAATGCTCCAGCGCCAGCAGGCAACCGCCATCGTAGCGGCTCGAAGCAAAATTGTGGAAGGTGCGGTCGGCATGGTCGAAATGGCCCTCGAACAACTTTCGCACAAAAAAATTATCCATCTCGACGAAGAGAAAAAAGCCGCGATGGTCAGCAATTTGCTGGTCGTGCTTTGCGGCGATAGAAATGCGCAGCCGGTACTCAACACGGGAACGTTACATCAATAGGGGGTGTTAGGGGAATGGGAATATTTTGGGATAGTGGCGCTTGGATTTTTTCCAAAAATCTCAAGCGCCACTATCCCAAAATATTCCCATTTACAAGCGCAGGATTATGATTCGTTTAAACTTTAAACCGTAAATGGATTTGCAGGGAGCTGCGGGAAAAAGTTTTTGCTAAAAAAACTTTTTCCCGCAGCTCCCTGCAAATCCATTCCCATACACAACATGGCAGCAAAAAAATCATTCGTACTCCGCATGGACGAAGCCACCTACGCCGCACTAGAGAAGTGGGCTGCCGACGAATTTCGCAGCGTGAACGGGCAACTGGAATGGCTCATTGACAAGATGCTGCGGGAGGCAGGGCGCTCGCCAAAAAACCAGAAAGACAATACCCGTAAGGATGAGCCCAATACCCATTGAAGGCAAATAAGTACATCTTTTTCGCGGACTCTGCGTTTCTTTGCCGACTTTTTCACGCAAAAACTTACACTAACCTTGAAAAAAGGATATCTGGCGGCACTCATTGTTCTGGTTGTGCTGCTCATTGACCAAGCCTCGAAGTTTTATATCAAAACCCATTTCGAGTACAACGAAGACCTGTTGATGTTTGGCCGGGATTGGGCCAGACTGCATTTTGTGGAGAACGAAGGCATGGCTTTCGGCATCACCTTCGGCTGGGAATACGGCAAACTCCTACTCAGTCTTTTCCGCATTTTAATGGTGGTAGGCCTGATTTGGTACACCCGCCTGCTTTTGGAAGCCAAAGCGCCAACTGGTTTCATCATGAGCATCGCGCTGATCACCGCTGGTGCTTTGGGCAATATCATCGACAGCACTATTTATGCGATGATTTTTTCTGATTCCACGCACCATATCGCACAATTGGTCCCCTGGGGGACGGGTTACGGCCATACCAACGAATTGCCGATGGGCGGTTTTATGCACGGCAAGGTGGTAGATATGCTCTATTTCCCGATGAAATATTTTGAAATGCCGGAGTGGCTGGGCGGAGACACCTGGTTGTTTTTCAGCCCGATCTTCAACGTAGCCGACGCAGCCATAACTTCAGGTGTGCTGAGCATTTTGCTGTTCCAACGCAGGTTTTTCCGCGACGGGTTCATCGAGGAAAAACCCGAACCGCATGCGGAGATTTTGGCTGAAATTGAGAAATTGCCGGAAGACGAAACGGTCGTTGCGAACGAAGAAATAGTTGCCGAGGAAAGCGAAGAGACTGTTGCTGAAGCCCCGGAGGTTGGGGAGGATATAGAGGAGCCAACGAATGAAACTCCTGCGAAACCCGAAAGCGAATTAGGAAGGCCGCTTTTGTAGCGCTGGTACAAATTGAACAAAGATGAACGAATAAATTACCCCCGCTGTCGCAAAGCTTCATATAAAACTATCCCGGCCGCCACACTCACATTATAAGAGTCAAAGTCCGTGGCCTGTGGGATTTTCACCACTTTATCGGCCATTTTCAGGAGTTTTGGGTGAACTCCCTCGCCTTCTGAGCCCATCAAAATTGCTGTAGGCACCGTCAGATCTGCTTTAAAAAGCGGGATACTACGCTCGCTCAAAGCCGTTGCAACTACCTGAACACCACACGCTTGCAACCATTCCACCGTACTAAAAAGACTGCGTACCCGGCATACCCGCATTCGGGCCAGCGCACCTGCCGAAGCTTTCATGGCTTCCTCATTGGCAAGTGCCGAGCCTGACTGCGGCACAATTACCGCATGCGCCCCCGCACATTCCGCCGAACGGCATATGGCCCCGAAATTGCGTACATCCGTCACCCCGTCTAGGATCACTAACAAAGGGATTTGGGCCTGCTCAAACACTAAAGGCAGTACTTCCTCAAGATTTTGGAACGCTACCAATGCAAGATGTGCCACCACCCCCTGATGCTGCCCGCGCACCATTTTATTCAGTTTTTCTTTGGGCACTACCTGAAGCGGAATGCCGTATTCCTTGGTCAGGTGGCGGATTTCTTTTTCCATTTCACCCCGTTCGCCCTGCTGAAAAAATACTTTTTCAACCGGCTTCCCTGCACGGATCGCTTCTGTGACCGGATGGTGACCGTATATTAAGTTGGTGTCTGACATTGAATGTTTGGACTGTTAGACATTGGACTGTGGGACATTGGAAAATTGGATTGCCTGACTTTGCGCGGCATACAGGTTAGTATTCAAACATCCACCAGTCCAATGTCTAATAATCCAATGTCCAACGGTCCAATGTCCCTTTCCCG
>JAUSMG010000249.1 GCA_030645295.1 Saprospiraceae bacterium
GCGTGCGCCCCATACGAGGATGCCACGACCTGTGAAACTACGGATGGCATTGACGGACTTTCCACCAATTGCATCGATATTCATTGTTGCCGCTGTATTGTCATCGATTAGAATGCCAAGTCGGATCACGCTGGCTACAGATTCGTTTGCAGGCGCTTTCCAGACTCCACGTGCTGCATCTACCCTTGCCCATATCCCTGCCATGGCAGGGCTTGGGGGCAATTGAAGTGGCAACTGGTCTATTTGTGCTTTGATGGCGCTTTGGACCCCATGATCTGTGATGGTTTTTAAGGTCTTTCGGTCAAATTCGCCCCTTTTAGAGACGCCGGCCTGTTCTTGTTTTTTATGCTCGATCCTGATGGCGTGATCCTGATATTGGAACTGGATAAGGGTGTCTAAATGAGGGTAGTATGCTGCTCCATACATGAGATTATCCTGCAAACTGGACCGGAATGCAGAAAGGTCGTCCTCTACACCGGAACTTTGTTTCACATCAATAATGACCATGCGGTCGCGCAATTTGGCGGCTTGCGCCAGCGCTGCCTGGTAAATCTCTGCAGCATAGCCTGAGTTGAGCGCTTCCGGGATTACAAGAATAGTCGGCTCGTCTTCCTGCTCCAGGGCCTTCAACCCTTTCAGGAGTCTGGATTTCATCGGTTTGCCAGTTCCATTGGCAGGGGTTGTACCCACGGAAACGATGTAACAAGAGCCACCGCCATTGATAAAGTACCACTGCAAGGCATAGTACAGGTTAAATTTTGATCGTTTTGCCGCATCAAATTGGGCCTGGATGGTTCTGCTGATCAGCGCTTCCTTTGATGGATCGACCAGAATTTTCTTGACCACATCCTGAATGAGGACCCTGATGCTTTTATTTTCAGGTTGAGCTTCGCCAAAGCATTGGACATACTCATGCATGGATTCGATTTTCGTGGGTTTGTTTAGGAGCGAAACCCCCGCTGCGGTCGCGTGTTTTTCTGTGTACCCCACAAAAGCAGGAACTCCGGTTTCAACACCTGCCACCGTTGGTGGAATAGTAGAATGCTCTTCGATGTACACCTTGGGTATGTTGTTAGGCATCGTAAACCTGTTTTAAATGTGGAGGTTCATCGCGTGTCAAGTAGCGATCCCTGCAAAACTCCATCTTTTTTACGATTGAAAATGAAAAAGCGCGTTTAAGTTCTGCTCAAATCACTGCACCCACTTGGATAGACTTACCTTTGCTTCCCTTTTCAAAACCAAGTACTTATTTGCGCATTCCTATCTGTTTGAATATCAATGACTAAAAAACGTATTCTCATCGCTGGCGGCGCTGGCTTTATTGGTTCGCACCTTTGCGACCGCTTCATGGCCGAAGGCTATCAGGTCATCGCCATGGACAATCTGCTTACGGGCGACCTGGCCAATATTGAGCACCTATTCCCGGAAAAAGACTTCGAATATTATCACCACGACGTAACGAAGTTCATTCACGTGCCAGGTAAACTGGACTATATTCTGAATTTTGCTTCGCCCGCCAGTCCGATCGACTATTTGCAAATGCCGATCCAGACTTTGAAAGTTGGCGCACACGGTACCCACAACCTGCTGGGTCTTGCCAAGGAAAAAGGCGCACGAATTCTGGTAGCCTCCACCTCTGAAGTGTATGGCGATCCGCATGTTCACCCACAAACCGAGGAATACTGGGGAAATGTAAACCCTGTCGGCCCTCGCGGCGTTTATGATGAGGCCAAACGTTTTATGGAAGCCATCACAATGGCCTACCATAATTACCACGGTGTCGAAACCCGCATAATCCGGATTTTCAATACCTACGGTCCTCGTATGCGGGTAAATGACGGGCGCGTTCTGCCTGCATTTTTTGCACAAGCCATTCGCGGTGAGGGACTTACCATCTTTGGTGACGGCTCGCAAACCCGTTCATTCTGTTATGTGGATGATCTGGTGGAGGGTATTTACCGCTTGCTGTTGAGCGATTATCATCTTCCGGTCAATGTCGGGAATCCTTCGGAGATCACCGTCATGCAATTTGCCCATGAGATACTCGCGCTGGTGCAAAACCCTAAGGCGTATATTGATTATCGTCCGCTGCCGGTGGACGACCCGAAACAGCGCCGTCCGGACATCACAAAAGCTCAGACCATCCTCGGCTGGAATCCAAAATTTGACCGGGAAGAGGGACTGAATATTACGTATGAGTATTTCAAAAAGGCGGTGAAGTGAGTAGCAGTGGGCAGTAGCAGTGGGCAGTAGCAGTTGGCAGTAGTAGTTGGCAGTAGCAGTTGGCAGTAGCAGCCAGCGCGAACGTTCCCGTTTGAAAAGATCAAATCCTTGCAGCTGTCGTACAATTCCGAAAGCGTCTTTGGCAGAAAAGGTCAAGCCAAGCTGTTCGGCCAATTTTTCCATGGAAACCGTTCGGGCGATCGCGGCCTTGTGTTTATACCAAAGCATTGTACCGGCGAACCCCAGCGCAAAAAGCGAAAATATAATCGGAACAAGGAATGGAAAGATGGATGCGAGAACCATAGGTAGTGGGTTTTGTGGAAGCAAATATAGAAGACAGTTGCTGATGAGGAGTTTTTGAAAACCGCCGTATTTTGGCGTTCAAATTATTGAACATGTAAAAGTCGTTCACCATTTCCGATATCTTTCCCACTACACCCGATGCACTTTACGCAGCTTGGCTTGATAGCGAAGCCCACGCTGCAATGACGGAAGGAGGCGCGGCCGTCATAGATGCCGCTCTGGGTACAACCTTCTCGGCGTGGGATGGCTATATATCGGGCCAAAACCTTGAGTTGGAACCAGGGAAGCGCATCGTGCAATCGTGGCGCACTGGCGATTTTCAAGAAAAGGACAAGGATTCCAGCGTTGAAATTTTATTGACATCCGTGTCTAAGGGAACAAAGTTGACTTTAATACACACTGAAATTCCAGCGGGACAACCGGATTATGAGGAAGGTTGGGAAGATTTTTATTTTAAGCCAATGCGGAAATATTTTACAACTGTATAACATTCAAATATCATGAATAAAAGACGGTACTATTCCCTGCATTGCGAATGGATCGACCCCTATACCAACACGATGCACACCTTTAAAAGTGGATACATATCCGAAAACCCTTCGGACTTGATCGCTCCGGGAGCCACTTTGCGGGTTCTGATAGACCCCAATAACCCCAAACGATATTGGATGGATACGGCCTTTTTGGAAGGATAACATATAATACGTTTTATATCGGATTTTGCGGTTCGACCGGTATTTTCGCGCCATGAAAAAAGAAACAGCAATCGTCGTTGGCGCAGGCCTGGTGGGCTCTCTTTGGGCCGTTTTTTTGGCCCGTCGTGGCTACGCCGTAAAAGTTTTTGAACGCCGCAGTGATATGCGGGCTGCTGGTTACGCTGGCGGGAAAAGCATCAACCTCGCCATGAGCGAACGGGGCTGGAAAGCCATTGAACAGGCCGGTATCCGCGAAAAAATCGAAAAAGTCGCCATTCCTATGCCCGGCCGTATGATGCACAGCATTAGCGGTGAACTAACCTTCCAAGCCTATGGTAAAGAAGGCGAGGCCATTTATTCGGTCTCTCGTGGTGGTTTGAATCTGGAACTGCTGAACATTGCCGGTAGTTTTCCCAATGTCGAATTTTTCTTTGACCATCGCTGTGCCGAAGTGGACCTGAACCAGCCGACCATCACCTTCGAGGACTTGAAAACCAGGGAGATGAAGACCATTGAAGCGCCGCTCATTTTCGCGACCGATGGGGCGTTCAGCGCCGTTCGCAATGTGCTTCAACGCACCGATCGTTTCAATTACCGGCAGTATTACCTCGATCACGGGTATAAAGAACTGACGATACCGCCGCAAGAAAATAGCGAGCACCGGATGAAGCCGGGCGCCTTGCACATCTGGCCGCGGGGCAATCACATGCTCATCGCGCTGCCCAATGCGGACGGGAGTTTCACCTGCACCTTATTTCTTCCGTTTGAAGGCGAGGTTTCTTTTGAAAAATTGAAAACCGACGACGACGTACTAGGATTTTTCCAAAAACACTTCCCGGATACTTTACCGTTGATGCCCACGCTGCTGCGCGATTTTTGGGCAAATCCTACGTCTTCGTTGGTCACCGTGAATTGCTCGCCCTGGCAATGGCAGAACCGTATTCTGCTGCTCGGCGACGCTGCCCATGCTATTGTGCCCTTCTACGGGCAAGGCATGAATGCAGGCTTTGAAGATTGTACCATACTCGATGCAATGTTGGATGAAATGGACGGCGACTGGTCAAAAACGATTTCTGCTTTTGCAGCGTCACGAGTAAAAGACGGCAATGCAATTGCTGAATTGGCTCAACGCAACTTCATAGAAATGAGGGACCTAGTGTCTGACCCCAAGTTTTTACTGCGCAAGAAGATCGCTGCTGACCTGCACGCCAAATTCACGCAGGAATTCCTGCCCGTGTATTCGATGGTAACGTTCAGCAACACGCCGTACCACGTTGCCCTACGGGAAGACGACGCGCAAAATGAGCTTTTCCGCGAAATTTTAAATCTGGAGAATGTAGAAGCGGAGTGGAATGGGGCAGGGGTGGAGCAGGCTTTTCGAAGTTGGTTAGCGGGGCGGGGCTGAGTGGTGATTAAACCTCGTAATGCCCTCTGAGTGCGTAAATCATGAGGTGGTCGTCTGTAGCGGCGTACACCATGCGGTGTTTTTCGTCAATTCGGCGTGACCACAAACCTTTTTTATTGCCTTTGAGCGGTTCGGGTTTGCCAATACCTTCGAAAGGTGTACGTCTGCATTCTTTAATCAATCGCATTACCCGAAGTCCTGTTTTTCGATCTTCTTCGAACCACTCAGCCAATTCATCCATAGCGTCATTGTGAAATTGAACGTCGCGCATGGCCCTAATTGACTTTGAATTCTTTCAAAGAAGCGATTACATCATAATTTTCGTCCGATTCGGCCGCTTGCAAAAGTTCATCGAATGCATCACCAGGAATAGTGTAAGATGCGCCCTCTAGATCTCTGGTGGTCAGTGTCTCTTTCATTTGTCCAAGCGCAACAGTATCGTCAGATTCAAAAGTTACACTTACTTGACGGTTTTTGAAAAGAGCGCGGATGCTTTTAAGGAAGGACTCGTCTAGTTCCTCAGATTTAATTTTAACAGTAATAGAAGCCATATTGTATAATTATGTGTACAAAAGTAGTGGATTTTGTACACTTGAGTGGTGATTAAACCGAAAAATGTAAAACAGGAGAACAGGAAAATTTAAAACCGGGAGGAGATGGGACCTGCCCTGCTGCTGAGTGTTTCTTTTCTCGGTTTTAAATTTTATGGTTCTCCGGTTTTCCGGTTTTGCGGTTTAATTTGACGGAATGGGTGGGTTGGCTGGTGTACAAAACGAAGGGATACAATTAGTTTGTACCCCTTTTATGCGCCTGTGGAGGCGGGCGATTTTTTGTTCTCCTAATTCACTACCTCCGCTTGCGTCATAACATCTACATTTGTGGAAACGAAAAATACCGGCACGCTGACTGCCCCCTCTCCCCCCTGCGTATGCGCACTGCCAAACGGGTGATCCTTCTGGATGTTTTGGCCTTAATCGTCTGTGTTTCAACGATTTTGGTGTTTGGTTATTTGTCCAAACCTAAGATTGGAAACGGCGTGGCCAACGTCCCTGAAATGCCGACTCCCGGCAATACCGCTGAGATCGCCGAGATGCCTGCCGCACAGTTGGGTCCACGGCAGGTGTCGTCCAAAGTACTCATTAAAGGCATTCCAGACACCACACCATATCTGACCTTCGAGCCGGATCTGTTGCAGGCCATGGTTGAACAGGCCAATTACTTGCGCCGTAAGGACGTAAAAGAACGCGGCGCATCGGGCATCCAAAAAGCAGAGATGCAGCGGACCATCGAACTTTTACAGGGCATCAACCTACTCGACCCCAGCGTACTGCTCACCACCTTTGATTTCTATAAAGTAAAGACGGATCTGCGCAATGACCGGGTACGCATGACCGGTTATTATACGCCCGTTGTTCACGCTAGTCGGGTGCAAACTCCTGAACATCAGGTGCCTATGCTTAGGGCGCCGGAGTCTGGTATCCCCAACCCTGCAGCCATTGAAGCCGGCGCCCTGGATGGACAAGGCCTTGAACTTGCGTGGCTGCGCTCCAGAAAAGAATTGCGCAACGCACAATTACAGGGTAATTGCCTGGTCGAATTTCCGGATGGAAAGCGTAAGTACTTTGGCTTTGGTCGGTCGGTACGTGGAACGGGAGGAGCCTATGTTTTTTTCAAAGCGGTGGACGAGAAAGTGCTGGGCGCCGGCACTTTCCCGCTCACCCCGCGTTATTCGATTGCCGTAGATTTGAAATACATCCCACTCGGAGCCACGCTGTTGGCCGAATTGCCTGATCTTGACGCCTCCGGGCATTTAAAAGGATACACTTACCGAATTCTTTTTGCACAAGACCGGGGTGGCGCGATCCTTACCACCAAACGTATGGACCTTTACTGCGGCATTGGCCTAAAAGGCTTGCAGGAAGCCCGAAAAATAAACAGTTATGGGCGGCTTTGGGTAATGCTTCCGAAAAGATAATTGTAAATGTGGCCAATGTGATAAATGTGGCCAATGTGATAAATGTGGCCAATGTGATAAATGTGGCCAATGTGATAAATGTGGCC
>JAUSMG010000251.1 GCA_030645295.1 Saprospiraceae bacterium
CATTTATGACACGAAGAATCCTCGAAACAGAACAAAAAGCACTGGAAATCAACCTTGACGAGCGCGTTTATGGCGCGTTCGCAGAGATTGGCGCGGGGCAGGAGGTAGCCCGGCATTTCTTTCAGGCAGGCGCAGCGGCGGGTACGATCGCCAAGACCATGAGCGCTTACGACAAGGTGGTAAGCGACGAGATCTATGGCACAGAGGAGCAAGGGAAAGGCCGGTATGTGTGCGAATCAAGGCTGTATAAAATGCTCGCACACGAATATGCACTGATGGAGGGCCGATTGCGTACCCTGCGCCCGGAGCAGTGTTTTTTTGCATTTGCCGACACGGTTGCCGCCATCAATTATCAAAAAACGATTAAGGGTGATGGTTGGCTGGGCTTGCGTTTTCAACTGAATCCCGGCGCTGCCCCCAATGATCTGGTGCTGCACGTCCGCCTTTTGGATCAGGACAATCGCCTCCAGCAACAAGCGGTGGGTATACTCGGCGTAAATATGCTTTACGCCTGCTACCGGTACCACAACGACCCTGAAACCCTGCTCCATTCCTTGATAGACAATCTTCGGGGGCGTGTCAAAATTGACATGGTTCGCCTGCAAGGTCGTGATTTTCAAGACCTTGACAATAGACTGGTGTGCCTTTGGCTGGTGAAAAATCAACTTTCGGAAGTCGCTATTTTTGGCCCCGATGGCAACAGTCTTCACGCAGGGGAATTCCTGTACAAAAAATCCATTCTCATTGCCCGCGGGAGTTACCGGCCACCCACCCTGGTACAGCAGGACATGATCCACTGTGCCTACAAACAGTTTCAGGCGGAACCGGATGTGGATTCAAAGAACACTTTTTTTCTAGCGGAGATCACGCTCGAAAACCTGCGGGCAGAGGGCGAATTGAATGAGCGCGATTTCCTCGACCGCGCCGAGATCCTCAGCGCAATGGGACAAACGGTCATTTTGTCGGACTGTGTGCAGCACAAGCGGCTGATCTCGTATTTTGCCGATTATAAGATCCCGCATATTGGTTTGGCCATGGGTGCCCGTAAACTCCAAAACATCTTGCGTGAAACCTGTGAAGCAAATCTTGACAACCTGCTCGTAGCTTTTGGGGAGGTTTTTCCGCGCAATGTGCGGTTTTATGTCTACCCGGCGCGCTCCCTTAGCACCAGCGCGGATCATAGTCAAGACCTGCTCAGTTCAAAAAATTTAAACATCCCACAAACGATCCACTTCTTATACGACCATTTGCTGGAAAACCGGAACATTGTTGACATCCAGGGGTTTAATCCTGCAATTCTCGATATTTACCACAAAGAAGTTTTGAAGATGATCCAGCAGGGCGAGTCCGGTTGGGAAGAAAAAGTACCGCCCGAAGTGGCACATTTGATCCAGGAAAAACGTTTGTTCCTTTGGGGGATTCGTTGAATTGGTGATTTGGTTATTCGTTAAATTGGTGATTTGGTTATTCGAGTGCCCAAGCCTGGGTGGCCGAATAACCAAATCCCCAAATAAACAGTTACACATTTATTATGACACTTGAAGAAAAAATCAGCAAAGACCTCGTAGTTGCCATGAAAGCCAAGGACGAGGTTACCCTTCGCGGCCTCCGTGCCATCAAGTCACTCATACAGTTGGCCCAAACCGACGGTTCAGGCCAAAAAATTGATGAGACCCGGGAAGTACAAATGCTCCAGAAACTAGTGAAGACCCGCCAGGAATCGCTCGATATTTATGAAAAAAACAACCGGCCCGCACTCGCTAAAATAGAACGCGAGGAGATCGAGGTCATTCGGAAATACCTGCCCGCCATGCTGGAAGGCGCAGAGCTGGAAGCCATTATTAAAAGGATCATCGCCGAAACGGGCGCTGAATCTGCCCGAGACATGGGCAAGGTGATGGGCGCCGCCAACAAGGAACTGGCAGGTAAAGCAGAGGGCAGGGCGATTTCGGAGATTGTGAAAAAACTACTTTCTTAACGATGAACGATGAACTATGAACGATGAACCATGTGAGTACACATGCGATTCAAAGTTCATAGTTCATAGTTCATCGTTCATCGTTCATCGTTCAAAAAAATGATTTTAAGAGCTGAAAATATTATCAAAACCTACGGGAAGCGCACCGTCGTCAAAGGCGTTTCTTTCGATGTAAAGCAGGGCGAAATCGTGGGCTTGCTGGGTCCCAATGGCGCAGGTAAAACCACCTCCTTCTACATGGTTGTCGGTTTTATCAAGCCAACAGATGGCCATGTTTACCTTGATAATGAGGAGATTACAGATCTGCCCATGTACCGTCGTGCCCAAAAAGGCATTGGCTACCTACCGCAGGAGCCCAGCGTGTTTCGAAAACTTTCGGTAGAAGACAACATCCGCGCAGTGCTGGAAATGACCAAATTGAGCAAACAAGCGCAACATGATAAACTGGAATTACTGCTCGAAGAATTCAACCTCAACCGGGTGCGTAAAGGCAATGGCGATACGCTTTCGGGCGGCGAACGCCGGAGGACTGAAATAGCGCGGGCACTTGCTTCAGATCCTAAATTCATTCTTCTGGACGAGCCATTTGCAGGTATTGACCCCATTGCTGTGGAGGACATTCAGTCCATCGTAGAAAAATTAAAAACCAAAAACATCGGTATTCTCATTACCGACCACAACGTGCAGGAAACGCTGAGTATCACGGATCGCGCTTATCTCATGTTCGAGGGCGGCATCCTTAAGGCAGGCACTGCCGAAGAACTTGCAGCGGACGAGATGGTAAGGAAGGTATATTTGGGGAAACATTTTGAGTTGAAGAAGAAGGTGGCAGCGGAGTAGTTGGCACCCGCTCGCCGCCAGGCTTCCCCAAAAAAATATCAACGCTGGCGCAAGGCTACAGCCTTGTGCCCACTATTCAAGTCGGCTCTGCCGACAAGCGCAACAACATCAGCACCATTTTACCTACCATTTGCACTTTTGGAAATAACCTACTAAATTTGTAGAAACCTATTTCCAAATCCAAATGAGTGCTAAATACAAAATACGCGATCAGCATGGTCAGAATTTCCTCACCTGCACTATCTGCGGGTGGGTTGATCTCTTCAGTCGGTCAGAATACCGAAACATCATTTTAGAAAGTTGGAAGTATTGCAGCCACCACAAAGGCTTGCAGATTTGGGGCTATGTTATCATGACCACCTGAAGATTGGGTGTATAGTAGCGCCAGCAATTATGCGGAAGGGCATGGGGTTTATGATGTAAACTTACTTTGGTCAAGTTTTGATGAGGATGCCTGGTTTTTTGGGGATGTGGATTTTCCTAGTTTGGTTTAAGGTTTGTGTTCGTCGGCAGAGCCGACTTGAATGGTGGGCACAAGGCTGGAGCCTTGCGCCAGCGTAGGCAGCACACACAAAAAAGCCCCCAAGATCAAATCTCGGGGGCTTTTTTATTTCCAATGTCTAATGTTTATCGTCCGACATCCCTTATTCCACCTCCTCAGCAACACCCTCCGTCTGCTCCTTGAAAGGGCGACCAGAACCGGTGACTTGCAGGTTGTTGTACTGACGCATGCCCGTACCGGCAGGAATCTTCTTGCCCACGATAACGTTCTCTTTCAAGCCCATTAGGAAGTCTTTCTTTGCAGCAATGGCTGCGGTGGAAAGCACCTTGGTGGTCTCCTGGAACGATGCCGCAGAAATCCAGGATTCAGTTCCAAGCGATGCCTTCGTGATACCCAGGAGCATCGAGACCGCAGTGGAAGACATGGCGTCGCGGTATTCCACGAGCTTCTTATCGTTGCGCTTCAGGAAGGAGTTCTCTTCACGGATCTGACGCAGTGTAACCAAAGCCCCTGGCTTCAGTTTGGTGCTTTCGCCCGCTTCAAGCACGAGTTTTTTGTCGTAGATCCAGTCATTGTAATCCACGAACTCGTTGCGTTCCACTGGTTCGCCGGTGAGGAAGTGTGTATCGCCTGGATCCACAATTTCAAGACGGCGCAGCATTTGGCGAACGATCACCTCTAGGTGCTTGTCATTAATGTTGATACCCTGAGCACGGTAAACTTCCTGTACACCATTTACGAGGTATTGCGAAGCCGCAAACGGTCCGCGAATGGCAAGGATATCTTTCACCGAAATAGTTCCCTCGGTCAGCGCCGTACCAGAGCGCACGAAGTCTTCGTGCTGCACCAAAACGTGCTTCGTCAGTGGAACCATGTATTTGCGCTCCTGGCCATCTTTCGCCTTGATGAACGCTTCGCGGTTGCCACGCTTGATACCACCGAAAGTGATCACACCGTCAATCTCCGCCACAACGGCCGGGTTAGAAGGTGTACGTGCCTCGAAGAGTTCCGTAACACGTGGCAGACCACCCGTGATGTCGGCGATTTTACCAAGTTTACGCGGGATCTTCACGATTTGCTGACCAGATTTTACTTCGTCGTTGTCTTCAACGGTGATGTAAGCGCCAACCGGGAGCGAGAAGTTTTTCAATTCCTCGCCTGTTTTTGGATTCAACACCGTGAGGGAAGGAATCTTCTTTTTGTTCTTACTCTCTGTTACGATCTTTTCTGCGAAACCTGTCTGGTCGTCGCGATCCATGCGGTAGTTGGTACCTTCTTCCAGATTGTTGTAACGAATCACACCCGCAAAGTCGCTGACAATGACTGCGTTGAAAGGATCCCATTCGCACATCTTATCACCCCGCTGCACCTCCTGACCTTCTTTCACAAAGAGGAAGGAACCGTAAGGGATATAGTTGTTGGCCAGTACACGATTCGTTTTGGTGTCGATCATACGGATCTCACCGGTACGCGACACCACCACTTGTACTGGTTTGCCATCGGAATCGGTACCATCAACGGTACGGATAGAATCGAACTCCAACTTACCCGTCGCACGGGCAGTGAGGGTATTTTCCGTTTGGGAAAGCATAGCCGTACCACCCGTGTGGAAGGTACGAAGGGTCAACTGTGTACCCGGCTCACCAATGGATTGTGCAGCAATAATGCCTACCGCGTCGCCCATTTCGGCGATACGACCTGTAGCGAGGTTTTTTCCGTAACACTTGGCGCACACACCGTGGCGGCTTTCGCAAGTGAGTACGGAACGGATGTTAACCGATTCAATTTCAGCCGCTTCGATCTCATTTGCGATCTCGTCGGTGATGTATTCCCCCGCAGAAACGAGCAGTTTCTCCGTATCCGGGTTGTAAATATCGTGCAGGCTGTAACGGCCTTTGATCCGGTCTTTCAGGTTCACAATGACTTTTTCACCCTCTTTGAAGGCCGTGGTGTCAAGACCACGCAAGGTATTGCAATCCACTTCGCGGATCACCACGTCCTGGGCTACGTCCACCAAACGACGGGTGAGGTAACCGGCATCTGCCGTTTTCAAAGCCGTATCGGCAAGACCTTTACGCGCACCGTGGGTAGAGATAAAGAACTCTTGAACCGACAGGCCTTCCAGGAAGTTGGAAAGGATCGGGTTCTCAATGATCGCACCGCCGGTATCGCCCGATTTACGGGGTTTTGCCATCAGTCCACGAAGACCGCAGAGCTGTTTGATCTGTTGTTTCGAACCACGCGCACCAGAGTCGAGCATCATAAAGACGGAGTTGAAGCCCTGTTTACTGGTGGTCAATTCTTTCATCAACTGGTCGGTGATGCGGTTATCCGCAAAGGTCCACTTATCGATGATCTGGTTGTAGCGCTCGTTGTAGGTGATAAGACCCATGTTATAGTTGTCCCACACCTCATCTACCTCTACTTGTGCAGCGGCGAGGGCTGTTTTCTTCAACTCAGGGATAACAAGATCGCCCAGGTTGAAGGATAAACCGGCCTTGAATGCCATACCAAAGCCCAGTTCCTTGATCGCATCCAGGAATTCAGCCGTTTGTTTGAAGCTGGTACGGTTCAAAATTCCACTAATGATGCCTTTCAGGTTCCTTTTGGTCAGCAACTCGTTGATGTAAGGAACACCTTCTGGAACGGCCTGGTTAAACAGCACCCGGCCGACTGTGGATTGGATACGGCGTTGAATAATTTCACCGTTTTCTTCTACGGGTACGCGGCACTCGATGGCAGCATGCAAGTCAACCTGGCCTTCGTTGTAAGCGATGCCTACTTCTTCGGCAGAATAGAATCGGCGGCCTTCGCCTTTCACCGGGGCATCAGGTATACTTTTTCTTTCTTTCGTCAGATAGTACAAGCCCAATACCATGTCCTGCGAAGGCAGGGTGATAGGCGAACCGTCTTGTGGGTTCAGCATGTTGTGGCTTGAAAGCATCAACACCTGCGCTTCCAAAATAGCGGCCTGGCTCAATGGAACGTGTACCGCCATCTGGTCACCTTCAA
>JAUSMG010000257.1 GCA_030645295.1 Saprospiraceae bacterium
TATTTAGGCACCATTTTCTTGACCCGGCGCACCACGAAGTTGACAATGGCGCCCTTCAAACCCAGCATCTCGCCAATAGAGGTGAGTATGACAGTCTTAATTTGCGTTTCCTCAATGATATGTTGGAGGTTGCCCGCAAAATTCTCTGCGATCAAAATGGCCTTAGCTCCGGAATCCACAAACTGGTGTTTCATTTCCCTGGGGGTGTAAAGCGGGTTGGTATTCACCAGGATCATTCCAGCCCGCAGCACTCCGAACATGGCGATGGGGTATTGTAACAAGTTGGGCATCATCAAGGCCACCCGGTCGCCAGGCTCCAGACCACGCGAGCGCAGGTAGGCCCCGAATGCCTGGCTTTTTTCATCCAACTCCCTGAATGTCATGGATTTGCCCATGAAAATAAAGGCAGGTTGGTCGGCAAATTTTTGAAAGGACTCTTCCACCATGTCGATGACGCGGTTGTACTGCGAAGGGTCAATATTGGCGGGAACGCCCGCCGGGTAGTTGTTGAGCCAAGGTTTTTCCATGGAATAGGTCAATGAGTCATTAAAGTCATTTCATGCAGACTACGGGACATTTTGACATTGGATGTTAGACCCGATTCAGCAAATGCATGATTTTTAATTTTTCAGGGTGCATGTCCAGTGTCTAATGTCAAAATGTCCAGTAGTCTGCATTTCGGGACGTAATGTTTTGAAAAAAAATTGGGAATCGATTATTTTAGCCACTAATTGCACTAATTTTCTCTGATAGGGCACCCGATTAGTGGCGATTAGTGGCTCTTAAGTTAGTGGCCGCAATTAGTTTATATGGAACACATAGTCACAGTAGGACACATAGCGTTGAAAAGCACAACTATGTGTCCTACTGTGACTATGTGTTTAAAAAATATATTTTAGCCAAGCTACCTATTCAGGTAAAATTTTAAGCAGGAAATACGTCCCCAAAGTCTCCGCACGCGTAGCGGGGTTCAAAAATTTTGGCTTCAAAAGGGCGACTTGAAAATGGCGAAATTGGCCGGATTCCTCCGATTTTACGTCCGATTTTTCCAGAATATCCTTGCCGGCTTCGGTTGTAAAAACCCAAATTCCGCCTTGTTCCTGCGCCACCTGCTTCGCTTTTTCAGGCGAATCCAGGTTTTCCATGATATCCCCGTTGTAAAAATCCATGGCGTGGCTGCTGCTGTTAAAAAAGTACATTTTTTCGGGTGGAATGCCTTTTGAGCGCGCAAACCGCGCCGCCTGGGGGGGACTTTGATACGGCAGCAAAGCGGGATAAAAATGAAAGTTCAGCACAAAGCCAAAGATGAGCGCAGCCCAGGTCCCACGTTGTACAAACACCTCAGTATCATTGGGAAATGGATCGCGGAAAACTTTCCAGAGTAGCCCGCCCGTGATAAGGATGGCGATTCCAGACACTACAACATGGTCCGTTGGAAAGACAAAAAAGAGGGCGGCAAAAGCGGTGAGCAGCGCAAAAAAGGCCGAGAAATAAAGCACTCCCCACAGGCCTTTGCCGACATTCTTCCAGGAGGAAGCCACTAACACCGCCGCCCAGGGCAGCGTGATAAAAATGTAATGGGGCAGTTTGTATTGGGATTGGGAGAGGGCGATGAAGGTGAGGATGAAGCCGCCGAGGGCGTAGAATTCGCGTTTAGTGAGGCGGTGACTTAAAGTCACCGCCTCACTATTGCTGCCGTTGTTGGCGTCCTCGCCAACAACACCCCTTGCTGATATCTCTGCATGAAAATCCTGTTCGCCGCTTGTCGTTGGCGAGGACGCCAATAACGGCAAAGTGGAGGATATTGAATACCACAAGCCTCGAAAATGCCCCCACAACGCCCCCGGCAACAACAAACACCAGGGCAAAAAAGCCCACAGATAAACGTGCATGAAATAGAACCCCGAAGTGTCGTTTTTCCAGACGTTCTCGCCGGTAATACGGCCAAAACTTTGTTCCCAAAAGAAAAAACGCAAGCCCGAAACGTCGTGGCGCCCATTCACCAGTTTCTCTGGATGCAGGTCGAACTGCTGCCATAAACCCCAGCACATGGGGACGAGTACGAGGGCCGTTACTACCAGACCCAATAACCATTGCCATTGAAAAATACCGTGCCAGTTGCGGCGAATCAGCAGATGAGTGCCCGCCGCAAACGCAGGCATCACGAGGCCAATCGGACCTTTGGCAAGCATGGCCAGTCCGATGAAAAAGAAACCAGCCAATAAGTTTCGCCAACACTTAAGCTCCAGATATTCAGCCAGTTGCCATACCGCGCAGGCGGAAAATCCGAGCAGGATGGTATCGGTGCGGACGTCGTTACAGATGACCAGGAGACCCATGCAGGAAGCCAGGATAAAGGCCGCGTGACGGGCTGTTTTTTGCCCGTAAAAAAGCAGGGTAAAACGGTAGGTGGCCCACACGCCCATGAAGGCAGCAAGTAAAGAGGGGAGTTTGTAGGCCCAATTGCTGAGTCCAAAAACCCCGAATGATGAGGCGGACATCCAGAACAGTAGCGGGGGCTTGTCAAGATAGTCGACCCCCCTGTGCTGCACCTGAAGCCAGGAACCGTTTTGCAGCATTTCCATGGAGATGGAGGCGTATTGAGACGCGTCTACGTCCATGACGTCGAGAAAAAGTCCGCGGAAATAGACCACGGCAAGGCCTAGCGCGAGCCAAAACCAGGGGTTTGCCTTTTGGAAATTGGACGAGTAGAGTCGAGAAAGTAGTGCGGAATTCATTCAGGGGGCGAAGGTCGGAGAAATTCGCAAATTCAATCCACCGCATCCACCAGACTTTTCACCAGAAACGCCTTTTTCGGATCTGCCAAAACCTTGTCGGTTTTGAAAAAGATCGTCACACGTTCGTCGGGAAGCAGGTCAAAATAGTTGTTGGAGAAAAAACCTTCCTCGTCTGTCTGGAGATACACATTTTTAGCAAGATTGCCATTCGTTTGCAGGGAAATGGAATAACCTGCGGGTGTTTTTTCTACCGCCGTAATTTTCAAATCTGGCTTGGGCAACTTCATTTTTTTGGGCGGAACAGCATAGAAAAGTCGGCGGCTTAACACCGTTGTGCCCGACGAATCCCGCAGTTCGATTTCGACCACGCAGTTTTCGGGCTTTTTGCCGTCAAGTACTGTTTTGAGGGGTGTTTGCCACAGTAGTTTACTCGAATCGGGTGAAATCACCAAACCAGGCTGGTTAAACGCTCCCAATTTGCTCCCCTCAAAAGTGAAAGCCCGGACATTCAAGGTCACACCTATGCTATCCGCCCGATCATTTACGCCATAGATTTTCAACACGTTATCTTCCAAGATCGGCAAAGCCACCACGGGTTTGAACGCTTCGCGGGCGTAATAATGCAGGGCTTTCCAGCGCCCGTAATAGTCCACGCTGCTCCAGGAGGCCACTGGCCATACGTCGTTGAGTTGCCAATAAAGCGTGCCCATGCAATAGGGCTTATTGCGGCGCTGCGCCTCAAAACCCGTGCGCATTCCTTCGGCCTGCAACAGTTGGCTGACGTATACAAAATCCTCAAAATTCTTCGGGGTGTCGTAATCGCGCTTCATGTATTCTGCGATGAGGGCGTTACCGCGCGGGTGCTTTTGGTGTAATAGCATCACTTTACTGTCCAACTTGCGGTCCTCGGGCTCCGTGAAGGACTGGATGGTGCGCCATTCCGGAAAACTCTGGAAGCCAAATTCGCTCATGAATCGCGGCACTTTTTTGTTCAGGATCTCGAAAGGTTCCTCATCGTGCCAAACGCCCCAGTAGTGGGAGTCTCCTTCGGTCAAAGATTTTGGGTTGGCGCGACCGTACTTCGGCGAACTTTCCCAATACGGCACCCCATCGGCGTTGTTCTCCACATATGTGCGCAGGATGTCGTTGAACAGCAACTTGTATTCGCGCCAAAGCTGGGTGCGTTGCGCTTCGTTGAACTGCATTTGCCAGCCCCAGTTGTTCCAGGCCTCGTCGTTTTCGTTGTTTCCGCACCATAGGGCGATGCAGGGGTGTTGACGCAGGCGTTCGATCTGATCGAGCGCTTCAAAAGCCGCGGTTTTCAGGAATCGGCCATTGCCGGGGTAGAGTGCGCAGGCGTACATAAAATCCTGCCAGACCATGATACCGCGCGCGTCGCAGAGCTGGTAAAAGGTGTCGTCTTCGTAGATTCCGCCGCCCCATACGCGGAGCATGTTCATGTTGGCGCCTACCACGTCGTCGAGCAATCGTTTGGTGTGACTGGGATCTACACGGTCCTGGAAAATATCCTGGGGGATGAAGTTGGCGCCTTTGGCAAATACGGGTTTCCCGTTGAGTTTGAAATAGAAGGTTTCGCCTTTTTCATCTTTCTCGGTCACCAGCTGGATGCTGCGAATTCCCATCCTAATGTCTTGTTTTTCAATGGTTTGTACGCCTTTTTTTACCTCAATGGTAAAGTCATACAAGGGTTGTTCCCCCATACCGGCGCACCACCAGAGTTTTGGGTTTTCAACATCATAGGTGACGGAATCGGTATGCGTACCGGGCCAAAGCACCCGATCTTCCACCGCTTTTCGCTTGCCTTCCTTGAACTGTACGGTGACCGGGAATTTTGAATCCGAGCGATATCTAAATCGGGCCACCATGCGGGCTTTTTCCGGAGTGACGCTCTGCGTGGTAATGAATAAATTTTCAAAAATAAAGTCGTCCCAGGCCTCCAGTGTAGGCTTTTGGAGAATTCCACAACCTACAAACCGCGGACCCCAATCCCATCCATAATGGAACTGCGCTTTGCGGCTAAGGGTGCGTTGGCCACCGGGAAGTTCGTATCCGAGATTTTTCCAGGACTCGTCTGTCTTTTTCAGCGGGCTTTCGAAATAAAGGTGGAGTTTATTCCCGGTGGGTTTCAAAAACCGTTTAGCATCGACCCGGAAGGTCCGGAACATATTGTCGGTTTCCAGCAGCAACGTATCGTTCAAATATATCTGTGCATAAGTGTCCAAACCTTTGAAGATCAATTCAATGTGTTTTTTCGCCAGTACCTCTGCGCTCACGTCAAATGTGGTTTGGAACTCCCAATCTTCCTTTTCGATCCATTGTAATTTCTCCTCGTTATCGCGCCAGAACGGGTCTTCGATCATGCCGTTTTGCAAGAGCGCGGTGTGGGCGCTGACCGGAATTTTAATGGGTTTCCAGGCGGGCGTATTGGCCTGACGAAATTCCCACTGGCCCGTGTTGAGTGGCTGGCGGTAAGGCGCGTAGTTGATTTGTGCTTCGGAGATCATGGGAAGAAAGAGGAGCAGAAAAGCGAGACCCGCCTTTGCTGAAGCTACGGCGGGTAAATAAATGAATCGTTTCATGCGGCAAAAGTAGAGAGAAGGAGCGTTCAATAGGTCTCCTATCGTGTGAAGAACTTCCGATACTCTACACCATTCAAAAGGGTATCCTCGCAATCTATTGATAATCTATGATATATACTGAATAAAGAAAAAACATATAAAAAACGCCACCCCAATGAAAAATTTCATTCACATAATGGTCTTACACCGGTAAAGATTCCTGGATTAGTTTGCCTTATCTTTTCACCTTAAATTCTAAATTATGAAATTTTATCTGTATGTTATTCAACTTTTTTTCTTGATTCCCACTACAAATGCCCAGTCTTGGGAGATTCTTTTTGATGATGTTTTTGTGAGTCAATCTTTCAATCATTTTGTATTTCCAGGCCCCAACAATAGCGTTCGATTTTCCGGCACTTATGATTTTATCCCCGACAAAGAACCTATTTTTTCTTTTGATAAAAATGGTAATCTGATTGGACAAAATATTGTAAACTGGCAAGCGAATTGGAAATTAATAAATGTAGATAATACCGGCGCTTCCTACTGGGTTTATTATTACAAGTTGAGGAAGTTAACAGAGGACAACCAAATTGCCTGGACATACGATTCTCCAGCCAATAATGGCTTTGTTTGGGAACAAGCAGCACCGAATGGGCTTACTTGTTTGGCTTATTACGGTAGTTTGAATCGTCCTACCATGGATTTTGTAAATTCCGAAGGCCAACTGGTTAATAGTGTTCAGTTCACAGACTTCTGTAATTCAGGGTATCTCCCGGGGTATGACAATAGCCTGATTTATTGTGAGGAAAGTCTTCCAGTAAATGAAATTCACTGGGTTAAGAAGAATCAATCTGGCCAGATAGTTTGGGCAAAAGACTGGAATCCAGGAATCCACTTTCTTTCTGGTTCATTCCCCGATGGTACTACCTACTTCACGAGTGGCAATATTTTAACTAAATTAAACGCAGCAGGGAATGTTGAATGGAAGCGTAATGGGGTGTCGTATTTTCCTGAATCTAATGGTATTGATTATCAAGGTATTATCTCAAGAGAAGATGGAAGTGTTATCGTAGTTATTTCTAATTATGATTTAGTTACTGGTCAATACACTCCTCATTTTATCAATATTGATCCATTGAATGGAGATATAATCTGGATTAAAAATATTGTTACGGACTTAGAGTATTCCTTTTTAATTGGCCCTTTAATGGAAATGCCTGACGGTGGTATCTTGGCTTGTTTTGGCGGAACCTCTATTGACCCTCGAGTACTCATAGTTCGCACAGACCCCAATGGCAATACCATTACCAATCAAATTGCAGGGAAAATTTACTGGGACGAAAACTATGACTGCCTCCCCGATGCGTCCGAAAAGGCATTGAAACAGGTTTCAGTCATTGCGCAATCGGGCACCAAAAAATACTCTGCCACTTCTGACGGTGATGGCAATTTTTCAATGGCTACCACAAGTGGAGAATATACCCTTTCTATTGCCCAACCAGGCTCTTATTGGAATTATTGTGGCTTTCCTAATCCTGTAATTATGGAGGCCTCCAACGATACAGTGTTGCTAAACATTGGAGCAAAGGCGACGGTCCTTTGCCCGGAGTTGTTTGTCTCCATTGGAAGCCCTGTTTTTCGCCGGTGTTTTGACAACAACTATTTGACGGTTCAATATCAAAATCTTGGCACCGCAGCGGCTATAAACGCTTATGTAAGTGTAACACTTGACCCTAAACTGCTCTATTTATCTTCTACAGCAAGCTTGCTGAGCCAAAACGGACAAACGTACAATTTTGACATCGGCACGGTGGGTATTGGCGAAAGCGGCTTTTTTACGATTAATTTCAAAGTAGATTGTGATGCTACCTTAGGAGAAATTCTCTGTGTGGACAGCCACATTTACCCCGATACAATTTGTATTCCAACGGCTGGCGCTCGGGTTGCCAATCGTTTTTGTCTTCCAGTGGTGGCGTCTTATGATCCCAACGATAAAACTGCGTTCGTAAATGGGAAACTGGAAACCGCCAAGATTTTGCCTGATGCAGATCTTGAGTATGTCATCCGTTTTCAAAATACGGGCAATGACACCGCTTTCAATATCGTCATAGCAGACACGCTCTTCCAACGATTGAATGCTACAAGCGTAGTGCCGGGCGCGTCCAGTCATCCATATTTCTTTGAACTACGCGACGGAAACGTGCTGCGTTTTGTTTTCAACAATATTTTACTTCCTGACTCTAACACGAACGAAGCAGCGTCGCATGGCTTTGTAAAGTTTTATATTCGCCAGACTCCCGGCAACCCAATTGGCGCCACCATAAGCAACACGGCTGCCATCTTTTTCGATTATAACTTGCCGGTAATTACCAATGAATCCAAGTTGGTCATCTCCAATGCTGTCCGCACAAATGAACCACTGACTTTCCTCAAAGTGAAAACCTGGCCAGTCCCTGCCCGGGAAAGGGTTATATTGCTTTTGCCCGATGGAGCATCGCCCATTCAATCCTGGAAACTCATTGATCTGAGGGGCCAAGTACTCCGATCAGGTGGATCAGAGCCTTCCAATTTCTCTATCCATCGGAATGGTCTGCCTGCTGGAGTTTATTGGTGTCAGTTGATGCTGGAAAATGGCCGCTTAGCCATCGGAAGGATCATTTTTATCCCATGAAAATCCTAATGGTTTGTCTCGGCAACATCTGCCGAAGCCCGCTCGCCGAGGGCATTATGAAACAAAAGATCCGCGAAGCCGGGTTTGATTGGGAGGTTGACAGCGCCGGAACCGGACACTGGCATGCAGGTCAGCAACCTGATCGCCGCTCCATCGTAACGGCCGGCCAACATGGAATTGACATAACGGAACAACGTGCCCGACAATTCCAGGGTGCTGATTTTGAACGATTTGACAAGATCTTTGTGATGGACACGGAGAATCTGCGCAATGTGCTGCGGCTGGCCAGGAATGAAGAACATCGGGCTAAAGTTGAGCTGATCTTAGATTACTCCCACCCCGGACAAGACCGCTCAGTCCCTGATCCCTATTATGATGACGACGGGTTTGAGGAGGTTTTTCAGATGCTGGATCGGGCTTGCGAGGCATTTGTTCTCCCCCGTAAAAACCCCTGATTTTTCCAACCCCGTATTTATGCGCTTATCCGGGCAAGCTTACTGCATGACCTTTGTCCTGACAATATACAGAATTAAAGCAATTCAGCGTATTCAGAAAAACACCCTGTATTTCCCTTGCCCAAATCTTAGAAAGCGTGTCAGTTATTTTTTAGTTGCCCCTGCTGGTTGGAGTATCGGCAGGGGCATTTTTAAAAGACGTGTTTAGTTTGGTTAATTGTAGAACAATAGGGCAGCACGACGTAAGTCATGCTGCCCGTTTTCTGTAGTGTCGTGAAGTGTTGCCTGAAAATCAATGATGTGAAAAGATATAATACAGTTTTATGAGCACATATAGAAATTTCACCAAAAGTAAAAAAGTAAATTTATTTTAAAAATATTTTTAGTCTAGTCTAAAAATAAAACATACTTTTGCTGAAATTTTCCACCCTCCTCCGCTAAAGCTTCGGCAGGTAAAAAGGCTACGGCGGGTAAACAATCCACTATGAACTCCGTCTTCACTACTTCCGCCGAGGAAAATTACCTCAAAGCCATCTTTAAGATCGCCGAAAAAGAACCCGGTGTCGTCCTTACCAACGCGCTTGCTGCTGAAATGGGTACCTCTGCGGCTTCGGCCACCGACATGCTCAAACGATTGAGCGACAAGCAATTGGTCGCCTACGAAAAGTATCGCGGCGTCACCCTTTCTGAAACGGGCAATCGAATTGCCACGGACCTTATCCGCAAACACCGACTCTGGGAAGTCTTCCTCGTGGATAAACTCGGCTTCGCCTGGGACGAGGTACACGAGTTCGCCGAACAACTTGAGCATATACAGGGCGAGCACCTTAGCGAACGGCTCGACGAGTTCCTTGGTCATCCCCGATTTGATCCGCATGGCGACCCCATCCCCGATGCACAGGGCAAATGGATGCGCCGCACTCAATCCCGGCTACTAACGCTCACACCTGGCCAGCGTGGTGTTGTAACCGGCGTCGATGACCACTCCCCAAGTTTCCTTCAATACCTCGCCGAACTCGGACTCAGCCTCGGCGCTGAATTAGCCTTGATCGAACGCACTCCCTACGATCAGTCCTCTAAAGTGCGCATCGGCGAACGCGAAGCTGTGCTGAGCGAGAAGGTGGGTCAGAACCTTTTCGTGAGAATAATCTGATTTTAAGACCTTGATAATCATAGGATTATATGAAAAACAAAGAAGCCATTCCAGTCCCGGAGAATATTGACCGACCAGGCGGACAATCGCTCTCCGAAGTGCACAGCACCGTCGAGACCAACGTAAAAGGCAATTCTTTCAAACGTCTTTTTGCCTTTATGGGTCCGGCATACCTGGTAAGTGTGGGCTACATGGATCCCGGAAACTGGGCCACTGACCTTGCGGGTGGCAGCCGTTTTGGATACTCCCTGTTGTGGGTATTGCTCATGTCGAATCTGATCGCCTTGCTCCTGCAAAGCATGTGCGTTCGGTTGGGCGTGGTAGCGCAACGCGACCTGGCCCAGGCGAGTCGCGAACTTTACCACCCTGCGGCAAACATTTTCAACTATATCCTTGCAGAGATCGCCATCGCAGCCACGGATCTGGCTGAAGTGGTGGGTATGGCCATCGGCTTGCAACTGCTGTTTGGCCTGCCACTCACCTGGGGCATCACCATCAGCGTACTCGATGCTTTTTTGCTGTTGTTTCTGATGCAGTTGGGCATCCGAAAACTGGAAGCATTTATTCTCGGTTTGGTGCTGGTCATTGGCGGCGCATTTGCCGTTCAAATGTTCCTGGCAAAACCTGAATGGAGTGGTATCGTCGGCGGTTTTGTGCCCAGCATTCCCAATTCTGAAGCGCTTTTCATTGCCATCGGGATCATCGGCGCAACGGTAATGCCGCACAATTTGTACCTCCACTCCGCCCTCGTACAATCCCGAAAAGTGACCCGCACTTTTGAAGGAATCAAGCGGGCCATTAAGTACAATATCATTGATTCGGCCATAGCCCTCAATCTGGCGTTGTTTGTCAATGCGGCCATTCTGATCCTCGCGGCAGCAGTTTTTTATAAAAACGGCTATAACGGCGTATCAGAGATTCAGGATGCTCACCGATTGCTGGAGCCGCTTTTAGGCAAAAGTTATGCCCCTGTCTTGTTCGCCATTGCGCTCATTGCAGCGGGACAAAGCAGTACCGTAACGGGTACTTTGGCCGGGCAGATCGTGATGGAAGGGTACCTGGATTTGCGCATTGCCCCCTGGTTGCGGCGTATCATCACACGCTTGTTGGCAGTTGTGCCGGCCTTATTGGTGGTCAATCTTATGGGCGAACACGCTACGGGCGACATGCTGATCATGAGTCAGGTTATTCTGAGTATGCAATTGGGTTTTGCGGTCATTCCATTGCCTCATTATGTCAGCGACAAGCGCA
>JAUSMG010000258.1 GCA_030645295.1 Saprospiraceae bacterium
TTCAGTAAAATTAAAGGAATTAAGAGGGTGACGGTACTTTTCATAGCAAAATTTGTGAATGGTTAGAAGCCATCCCAATGGGCTGAATAGCCCTCTGATAATGGCTTCTAATAATTATGACTGAATTGTCTCTGCTTTAAACCCGGCTTCTGCGACTGCGGCGATCACCAGATCTGCATCCAGGTCTTCGCCTTTTATGGTCAGTTGTTTATCGGGAGTTTGAATGTTCACCTCCCAGTTGTCGGCGCCTACGGCTTCGTTCAGAGCAGAAGTGACCTGGCTGACACAGCCCATACATTTGATGTTTGTTTTGAATTTAAGTTCTTGTTTCATGACTGTAAAATTTATGGTTGATGTATTTGCTTACGTGCATTTACGATACAAAATTAGGGGGCAAGAGCGAGGCGCTTGTTACGAAATTAGGGAATAGATTTGTATTTAATGGTGAGCCACAGATGCAGTTGACACATGTAGCAGGTGGGTATAAAGCATCTGAATACCAATGGCCAGCACGATGATCCCGAACACTTTGGGGCGGGCTTAATACGAAGCGTTTATTTACGCCATTTTAACCTCAAACTATTGCTGACCACGCTCACAGAACTCAAGGCCATGGCGGCTCCGGCGATCATAGGATCAAGCAAAAAACCAGTGGAAGGGTAAAGCACTCCGGCAGCAATGGGTATCCCGATGAGGTTGTAAATGAAGGCCCAAAACAAATTTTGCCGAATCGCCGACACCGTATGGCGAGACAAGCGGATGGCTGCGGGAATTTTATGCAGGTCGCTGCTCATCAGGGTCATTTTAGCCACTTCCATGGCGATATCCGAACCCTTTCCCATGGCAATACTTACGTCAGCACGGGCAAGGGCCTGGCTGTCGTTGATGCCGTCTCCCACCATCGCCACGATCTTTCCCTGCTTTTGGAGTTCTTGTACAAAAGTCTCTTTGTCCGCAGGCATAACCCCGGCGCGGAAGTGTTCAATACCGACCTGTGCGGCCACAGCAGCAGCAGTCTGGCTGTTGTCACCCGTCAAAAGATACACTTCAACGCCCATGTTCTGAAGTTCCTGCACGGCAGCCGCGGAAGAGGGTTTGATCGGGTCGGCAATGGCTGCTATGGCCAAGATCTGCTGATGATTGGCGAAGTAAATGACCGTTTTTGCCTCGTTGGACCAGGATTCTGCCTGTTTTTGCAAGGATTCGGGCAGGGTCAACTTGAAATCCTGCATCATCGCCCAATTCCCGGCAAACACCTTTTGTCCTTGAAATTCCGCCTCAATGCCTTTTCCGGTCAGGCTTTCTATTTTGTCAAGTTGAATGGGTGCAGTTTTGGTGGCGAGGTAGGCAACCACGGCATCTGCCAGGGGATGCTCGGAGCTTTTTTCCAAACTGTAAAACACATGTTCCCATTTTGACGCCGTTGACTCGTCGATCCAAAGCATGGCCTCCACACTGGGTTTGCCCATGGTAATCGTGCCCGTTTTGTCCAGGACGACCGCCTGAATGCGGTGGGCCAATTCAAGGCTTTCAGCGTCTTTGATCAAAATACCCTGTTCTGCTCCTTTACCTACACCCACCATAATGGCCGTTGGAGTGGCTAAGCCAAGGGCACAAGGACAAGCAATGAC
>JAUSMG010000259.1 GCA_030645295.1 Saprospiraceae bacterium
TTCAGGGTCTCACACACTTCGTAGCCGTCCTTTTCCGGCATCATCACATCGCTGATGATAATGTCGGGAATGATTTCGAGCGCCTTTTCGATGCCGGTGGCTCCATTTTCTGCCCATTCGACGGTATAACGGTTTTGCAGACAAGCCTTTATATAAGTGGCCACATCGGCATTGTCCTCGATAAGGAGTAACAAAGGCAGGTCAGCGGGTGGGAGAAGGTTGTTTTCTTCCAATTCCCCGGTTAACTGTTCAATATGCTTTGCCGGTTGCGCAGCAGATTTGGGGGTGATACCTGGCAGGCTCAACGGCGCTTTGTGCGTAATGGGTAGCGCCACAAGGAATTCCGAGCCTACTCCTTGTGGTCCCGGGCTTTGAACCGTTATTTCCCCACCTATCAATTCTACCAACTCCTTAGTCAGCGTCAGGCCAATGCCAGTGCCTTCCCCCTTGCGGGTAGAAGAATCATCAATCTGGTAGAAGCGTTCAAAAATATACGGCAGTTTATCCGGCGAAATACCGATGCCATTGTCGGTTACCCGGAGCTGGAGCTGACCGTTTGCTTCCCGCAGTTGGAGTATGACCTGGCCATTTTTTGGCGTGAATTTGATGGCATTGGATAGGAGGTTGAACACAATGCTCTCCAATTTTTTTTCATCAAAATCCATGGCCAGTTGGTTCACCTCTTTGGTAAAAACAAGCTTGATTTCCTTGCTGGCGGCCAAAGACTGGATGGCTTCTATTAGATATTGGATATAGGGCACCACGTCGGCATGCATGGGCTCTAATTTCATGTGGCCTGATTCCAGTTTCGCCAAGTCCAGCATTTGATTGACTAAGCGCAACAAGCTTTGGCTGTTGTTTTTGATCAGGTTTTTGGCATTGGCGGGTTGTTCGATCATGTCAGCCAGCCCCGAAATGACGGTGAGCGGGGTACGGAATTCGTGGGTGATATTGGTGTACAGGCGGGATTTCATTTGATCCACTTCCTGCAATTTATCGGCCTGTTTTTTAATGATGGCGGTACGGTTTTGCACTTCCCGTTCCAGGCGCGTACGCTCTCCGCGTTGTCGTTGTTGCCACATCAGGAAAAAGGCACCGAATGGCAGGGCGCAAAGCAGGTAAAACCACCATCGGTTGTAAAAAAACTCCTCCACCGTCACCGGTATGACTACAGGGGTTTCCGACCATTGTCCCCATCGGTCGGCGCCTTTCAACAATATTTTGTAATTGCCAGCCGGGAGAGCATTTAAGTTCAGTTTGCGTTGGCTCCCAATATAATTCCAGTCGTGGCTATATCCTTCTATCTGGTAGGCAAAGGTGCTGCCTTCCGGAGCGGAATAATCGGAGAGTGCAAAGCTGAGCTCAAGGTTGCGGCTGCTCGCAGGCAACACGATGGGTTCGTTTTGTTTAAATTTCTGAAACAGATCAATCGGCGCCGAAGATTGGTCTGCGGCCTGGTTGTTCAGACCTGTAAGGTATATCTGTGGTCTGGCGCCCTCCTGTATTTGTTTTTTATACCCTTGGGGGTCGATAAAACTAAGTCCCTTATTTGAGCCAAAAACTAGCCGCCCGTCAGCCAATTTCAATTGCGACCATCGATTGCATTCATTGTCCACCAGCCCGTTTTCCTTGAATACTTTCCCAATCACTTCGCCCTCCGGAGATATCATCGAAATACCTATGAATGTTCCTGCCCAAATGACGCCGTCATTGTCTTCAAGTAGGCTGACAACCATATTGTTGGACAAACCCTTCGTTTGGTTCACAATGTTGAGATGTCCGGTTTCAGGTTCATAGATCAACACTCCTTTCATAATAGTACCCAGCCACAATCGTCCCCTGGAATCTTCATGAATGCGGAGGATTCCAGTCTTTTCGTTTAGCAAACTGATCCATTGTTCAGTGCCTTTGCTGAGGGATATTTTCAACAGGCCAATCCTCGTTGCAACCCAAATGGTACCATCTTTAGCTACAAGGATTTGATTGACCTCACTAGCATAGGCTACTTTGGTTATGCTTTGGGTAGCGCCACTCCTTGTATTGAAAAGAAAAACATGCTGGTCGGTTGCAAAAACAATATCTTCCCTGTCCTTAAAATCAAATCTTTGGGTAAATTGGTCCAGGAAGAAGGTATCGACAGTTTGAGATGTCATATTGATACGCAGTAAAATGGATCGATTTGGTTTGCTTCCAAAGTTCACCTTCAACTGCCAGATATTTCCAAGGGAGTCCTTCTTCATATCTGCTACCCTATCGAGGCCCTCCCTTTTTTTCATTATTGCATGTGGCGCGGGTATCCATGCTCCATTCGTATAGGGAATTTTCCAGTCTGGTGTAGTAAATATGGTTCGTTCATCAAGTTGGACCATCGATCGGTAATGCGCAACATCTTCCATTACCTGTATTGCTCTATTGGTCGTAAATT
>JAUSMG010000260.1 GCA_030645295.1 Saprospiraceae bacterium
CAAGATCAATGATCTGACGGAGATCTGGAACCCCAATGGAAAAGGGACGGCCTTGTGGATGGCCGTTGGCATCCTGCTCGGCTTATATGCGCTCAAAACAGTGACCCGCAACGGCGCCTGGTACGATAGCGCTTCACTTTACGCAGCAGATCTGATCAATTCGCCCAACTGTGCCAAGCTCAATTACCACAATGCACTCGAACAGGTGCGCATAGGAATGGACGAAGAAGAGAGCATTGTGAAGGATGTGGAACAGGTGCGACATGGCATCGAATGTTACGACAAGTGCATCCAACTTTACCCGCAATACCACGACGCGTATGGCAGCCGTGGCCTCGCTTATTTCCGCCTGGGAGAAGTGCTGAAAAACCCGGAAGAGCAACGCGCCGCCTGGGATAAATCATTGCTCGACTACCAGGAATCACTCAAATACCGCTTCAACAACTCAGAGGTGCTTTCTAATATGGGCAAAATTTATTTCACGCGCGGTCAGCCCGAAAAAGCCGAAGAGGTGTACCGAAAATCGGTAGAATTCGACCCGCGCTTTGTGGATGGCCGAAGGAATCTGGGGGCAGTACTTGCCATGCAAAAGAAGTTTCCGCAAGCCATCGAGCAATGGAAAGAAGCCCTGAAATACGCCGACAATACGAAGTCGGGGACACTCTATTTTTACATTGGCTCGGCGTACAAGGATATGGGACAACCGGAGAAGTCGGTGGAGTGGTTTGAGAAGGCGTATGCGGTAGAGCCGTCGTTGCGGAAATAAAAAAATCGCAAAATGTAAAACAGGAGAACCGGAAAATGTAAAACCGAGAGGCATTTGAACCCGAAAATGCAAGCATTTTGCCTTTTTCAGATCAAATTGCATGGTTTTACATTTTCCGGTTCTCCTGTTTTACATTTTGCGGTTTTAACGATTTTAAACCCAGATCTATGCGCCTATTCCTACTTCCCCTCCTTCTCTTTTTCCTCCAAAACGCTTCCGCCCAAACCTGCAATTACCTCGTCTATGATGGCTTTGCCTATTCCGCCAATACGCCCCTCGAAGGCTTGCAGGGCGGTACCGGCTGGCAGGCGCCCTGGAATGTGCAAAGCGAGAACACTACCCTGCCGGGCTTTCAAATAACCGCCGCCAGTCCGCTCCAATGGCTCGACCTTCAAGCAGCAGGCAATTACGCCTCCGGTGGCTTTGCCTATCTGACTGCGGGACGCCGACTGAATACCAGCACGGATGGACCTTTCGCCGACTGGCTGACCCAGGACGGTACGATTGGCAAAGCAGGCACCACACTCTGGGCCAGCATTTTACTTCGAAAAAACCAGAACAACGACGAGACGGTTGCCGTCCTCTGGCATGAAAGCAACCTGCAATGGTGCGAGGGCTGTACGTCCAACAAAGTGGCGGTGGGCTATTTCGGCGCCAACTCCAATGTGGGTGGTCAACGTCGTTGGACCCTGCGCATCCACGATCAGTACTACCCCACTTCCGTGCCGATGACGCCGAATGAAACCGCGTTTTTTGTATTAAAATTTGAGTTTTTAGCGGGTTCCACGAGTGTTTCGCTGTTTGTCAATCCAAGTTCCCTGGGCAATGATGCGCCAGCACCGACACCCACTTTAACCCAAACGACGAATGATCCCGTGCTTATCCGAAGCCTTGCGCTCTACCTCGGTGACGATGCAGCAAGCGGCCAGGCCGATGAGATCCGCATGGGCGCAACGTATGCCTGCACAGTACCGGATCCTGCAGTAGCGGTGAATCAACCGCCCAACGCAGTCTTCAGCATGAACCCGCCTGCAGGCATGGGGCCCCTTCAAGTCGCTTTAGATGCCTCCGCCTCCAGCGATCCGGATGGCAACATCGTCTTTTATTCCTGGGACTTTGGCGATGGCTCCCCCGACGCATCAGGGCAGACGGTTCAGCACACGTTTACAGCCACCGGAACCTTGACCGTCACCCTGACGGTGGAAGACGATCAGGGGGTTCAACATGCTCATGCTAAAACGATTACGGTACTTAACGCAAGCGGCTCATTCAGTTGTCAACTGGGTCTGGTCAATGAAAAACTGGCCTCCTGCACCGGCAACGACGGACGTTTTCGCGTCACGAATTACAACAACATTCCCCTCCAATTGAAAAACAGCGGCGGCGCCACCGTAGCCCCGGTAAACGGAAACCCGAACCTTTATGACAATCTGGCGCCCGGCATTTACCAACTCACGGCCAGTGGAGCGAACGGCTGTCGCGATACATTCAATGTATTTATCCAGCGCGACAGCAACACTTGTCCGGGCTGGACGCCTGATCCTTGTGCGATGAAAATTGGGGTTGGCATCGAAGGCTTGGCGTATTGGACGCCGAGTCGCCCGTTCAAGGATCTTTTCAAATCCTGCGGCGGCTGGATCACCTATGATCCCAATCCGCCGGGTGGAAATTTTGTGTGGAACACTGAAAATCAAGCCCATATCCCGACCAACGCAGACGGTTATGCCACCCAGATTCCCTTCAACGTACCCAACGGAAGTGGTCAGAATCTCCTCCGTGGTATCATTTCAGCCAGCGGCTTTATCCCGCAGGGTGTGCCGATACGTTTGGTTTACGAAGGCGTGGGAACCTTACAAATGCAGGGCAATGTGACGGTGACCAACAACCAGCCCGGGCAAATTGATTTCGTGGTAAACGACGACGGGAACATCTTTTTTAACCTGACGGCTTCCCAATCGGGCAATCCTGTGCGCAATATCCGTGTAGTGGAATTGAGCAATATCAATACTTACCAAAGCCAGCCCTTCCGGCAAGGTTTTCTGGACAAATGCTCGGAATTCAACACCCTGCGTTTCATGGACTGGTCGCATACCAACGGCAGCGATCAGGCACAATGGACCGACCGTACGCTTCCAAACTACTATTCTCAGGCCGAAAGCCCGAATGGCGGCCTGGCTTATGAGTACATCATTCAGTTGGCAAATCAATTGGACAAAAACATCTGGGTCTGCATTCCGCACCTGGCCGACGACGATTACATTGCCCAAATGGCTGCAATGTTGCTAGACCAACTTGAACCCGGCATCACCGTGTACATCGAATACAGCAATGAGGTTTGGAACTGGATTTTCCCGCAGGCAATCTGGGTGGCAGAAAACGGACCGCAAAACATCAGTTATCCCCGTCGCTACGTCGAGCGCGCCACCCATGCTTTTGAAATATGGAATAACGTTTGGGGCAGTCAAAACACCCGCTTGCGCCGGGTACTCGGCACACAAAATGGTTATGATTGGATTACCGAAGAAATATTGGCACATGCCGACCAGGACCAGTACGATTACATTTCGCCTTCCTGGTACGTCGGCCTCAATCACGGGCCTACGGGCAATCCCAATTTACAGGCACTTGGCGCAGCGGCTACGCCGGAAGACGTGTTGGAGAACGCCAACAACGTTTTCCTGAACTTTTATCCCCACTGGGAAATGGTGTACAACACGGCCAAACTCTACGGCAAAAAAGTGGTGAACTACGAAGGTGGTCAGCACTTTACAGATTTCAGTATTCCACCCTATATTCAATCCATGTACGATGCCCAGGTGCTGCCCGGGATGTACGATCTCTACGACCGCATGCTCGACAGTCTTCGGCGATTGGGCAGCGAATTGCCCCTGGCATTTGTACTCACGGGCCCCTGGCAAAGTCAATACGGTTCCTGGGGACATATCTTCGACGAAGACGACCCGGCGCCCTGGACTGACCGACCAAAATTTCAGGTGCTGATCGACCAGATGGCACAGTGCGTAGAAACTCCGACGGGCATCAAACCCATTGAAAATCAATCGATCATGGAAGTCAGGATTTTCCCCAACCCGACTACGGGCGTGTTTCAATTGGAAATCCCAGCGGAGTGGTCAGGGGAAATTATCAGCGTCCGGATAACGGATGCGCTTGGACAGACATGGTTTGTGCAGCGACTTTCCGGGAATCAAATTACGCTGGGCGATGTGATGCCGAACGGGGTTTATTGGGTGGAGGTTTTGGATGGGGAGGGAAGAACCTTGGGGAGGAATAGAGTGGTGAAGGTTGGGAAATAAGAGATTAATTCTGCTTTGGCACTCTAGCCGCAATAAAAACGGCGCAGAAGGGACATACCCGCTGCGCCGTCTATATTTCAGAATCTTGATTGTTAATCCCTCAAGCCTCCGCCCTAACCCGCTTGGTCTTAGCTTCGCCATTCCCATTGGCCTTCGCCGGCTTCTCCAAGCCAATGGCGATCTCCAAAACCTCGACCATACGGTCTACATAGTGGAAACTCAGGCCTTTGATATATTCCTGCTCAATTTCTTCCACGTGCTTTTTGTTGTCCTTGCAAAGGATGACCTCCTTGATACCTGCGCGTTTGGCCGCAAGGATCTTCTCCTTGATGCCGCCCACCGGAAGCACTTTGCCACGCAGGGTGATCTCGCCAGTCATGGCCAGGAAGGGTTTCAGTGGCTTCCTGGTAAAGGCCGAAGTAATGGATGAAAGCATGGTCACACCGGCAGAAGGACCGTCTTTCGGGATGGCGCCTTCCGGGATGTGGATGTGGATGTCATTCTTTTCAAACGCCTCATTATCAATGCCCAATTGTTCGGCATGGGCCCTGATGTAACTGAGTGCTGTCGTGGCGCTTTCCTTCATTACATCACCCAGGTTGCCGGTAAGTTGAAGGCGTCCTGTGCCTTTGTTGAGGCTGACCTCAATGAACAGGATCTCTCCGCCCACAGAGGTCCAGGCCAGGCCAATGGCCACACCAGGGGATTGTTTTTCCTTGTAAACCTCTGAGTCAAACTTGGTTGGACCCAGTATTTTTGGAAGGTCCTCCGGCTTCACCGTCACTTCGTAAGCCTCTTCCATGGCCACTTTTTTAGCCACAGAACGCATTACAGAGCCAATTTCCCGGGCCAGGTTCCTTACGCCGCTTTCGGCGGTGTAGCTCTGCACTATTTTGACCAGTGTTTTTTCATTGATCTTCACCTGACCAGGCTTGAGGCCGTGGCCTTTGCGCTCCGAAGGCACAAGGTGACGCCTCGCAATTTCCACCTTTTCCTCCTGCGAATAACCCGCGATCTCAATGATCTCCATACGGTCTAGCAAAGCTGGCTGTATGGTGCTCAAGGTGTTGGCGGTGGCAATGAACAGCACCTTCGAAAGGTCGAATTCGAGCTCCAGGTAGTTGTCGTAGAAGGATGTATTCTGTTCAGGATCAAGAACTTCCAGGAGCGCAGACGATGGGTCGCCCCGGAAGTCTTTGCCCACTTTATCGATCTCGTCGAGGATGAAAACAGGGTTGCCTGCCTTCGCTTTTTTCAAGGATTGTACGATACGGCCCGGCAAGGCGCCGATATATGTTTTACGGTGACCACGGATCTCGGCCTCATCATGGAGACCACCGAGGCTCATGCGGACATATTTGCGCTTCAAAGCACGCGCGATACTGGCGCCCAGGGACGTTTTACCAACACCTGGAGGGCCCACGAGGCAAAGAATCGGCGCTTTCATGTCGCCCTTGAGTTTCAAGACCGCCAGGTGTTCCATGATCCGGTCTTTCACTTTGGTGAGTCCATAGTGGTCGCGGTCCAGCACTTGCTGTACTTTTTTCAGGTCAAACTGATCTTTGGTATACTCCTGCCAGGGCAGTTCAAGCAGCGTTTCCAGGTAGCTGACCCCGATGGCGTATTCGGCGATCTGGGGGTTTACCCGGCGCATCTTATTCACTTCGCGATTGAACGCTTCTTCTACCGGCTTCGGCCATTTTTTCTTTTTGGCACGGCGCACCAGAGCATCAATCTCCTCTTCCTGAGGGTTGTTGCCCAGCTCTTCCTGAATGGTTTTGAGCTGCTGGTTGAGGTAGTAGTCGCGCTGTTGTTTTTCGATGTCCACCCGCACTTTCGACTCGATCTGATCTTTCAATTCAAGCAATTGCAGCTCCGAATCCATGTGCTGCAGAATGGCGCTGGCCTTGTCCTTGAGGTTGTTGATCTCGAGTATTTCCTGCTTGTGGTTGACCGGGATTCCGAGGTTGGAAGCAATGAAATTGAGCAAAAAATTGTCATTGTTGATGTTTTTCAACATCACAACGGCCTCAGACGGGATCTGTGGCGACAATTCAATGATCTGTCTTGCAGCGTCGCGTACGCTGCTGATCATGGCGCGGAACTCCAGTTTGTTTTTGGGTGCGTCGTATTCGAGCGTACTGATTTGGCCGACCATGTAGGGGTCGTCGTGCATCAGATCGTCCAGGTGAAAACGTTTGCGGCCTTGCAGGATGGCTGTGGTGGAGCCATCGGGCATTTTGAGGAGTTTCAAAATACGTGCCACCGTACCCACACGGTAAAGATCGCGGGCAGAGGGGGACTCAATTTTCAGGTCCTTTTGAGAAAGCACACCGATGTATCGGTCGCCTTCATAGGCGCGCTGAACGGCACGGATACTTTTGTCGCGGCCCACGGTTATGGGAGTGACAATGCCGGGGAACAGCACCGTATTTTTCAACGGAAGGAGTGGCACGGTATCCGGGAACACCTCGCCCGCCTTTTCGTCGTCTTCTTCAAGGGAGAAAAGTGGCACGAAATCAGGCTCATCGTCTGACTGCTGTGACATTAAATAGTTATCGAACATACGAGTAGAAACGAATTGGGGAGTAAAAATTGAAAACGCCGCGTTTTTCAATGACGCAAACATGGGAAATATCGCTGGGAAATAGGGTAGGAAATATGGGTTTGTGTCAAACTGACAACAAAATAGTTCCATTACGCCCCATTCCCCCCATGGCAAACAACTTGCCAGCACGAAAAACAGCCCCCTTTGGCAGATGGGAGATGGGCTTACGCGACAAAACGGCAGTTCAAAATCTCAACAGCACCAATTTCAACCGCCCCCGATATTCAGAGGGCACAATGCATTCCGTAGCGTTCAATTGCAGTGCATCCCGAAAACGCAGCCGCAGATTTTGGTTCAGGGTATTGAGCAGGCTGTTGCGATCAAATTCGCCGATGGCACTCAGCACGTACTCGCTGCAGGTGTTCTCGTACTTGATCTCGTCATTAAAAAAGAACCGCATCCGGTCAGCATTACGCATGAGAAAATAAGAAGAAAAAGTGCCATCATCGTCCTGTGAATATTGCTTTTTATGCAAGGCGGATTTCCATTGGGACTGACCATTGGGCTGGAAAGCCACCACAAAAACATCATCGTAATAATAGTCCACGATCATCCGCATCCCGTCCCGAAAAAAACCGCGCCCTGCCGCCGCCCCACGTTGAACTTCGTGAAACCGTTCCGCTACCAAAATAATTCCACCGTCCTGACGAACCAGCAATTCGCGCAGCTGTGCATCGGCAATTCCACGGGAATCTTCCCCTACATCTTTTTGTCGCAGGATGGACATGAATTTTTCATCAAAAGGCTCATAACGAAGCACTTGCGCCGAATCTCTACCCGGTATAACACTGAGATAAAAAGCTCCGTTGGCGCGTTCACGGCCCTTTTCGGCCCAAAGTCCTGCTCCACCGAGCCGATCGTTCAAATTGTCATAAATGAACCTGGAGTCGATCGTTAAGTAAGCGCCCATCGGAGTCCGGTTGGTGCGTATCCCCGTACCATCGAAACGCAGGATATTGAGCTCATGTTTGTCGAGTTTCCCCCGCCTGTTGTTTTTTTCTACTATCCAAAAGAACGCGCCCGCATTGCTGAGTGCAATTTCAGGCTGGCGGTCTTCAAAAAAATCGGAAGCGTCATCCACCACGGCCACGGCATCCCACAGCACTTGCATTTTGTCCAAATGAATAGCGACGACCTCTATCTGATCCCGTTCAGCGGTATTGTACACTACGATACAATTTCTATCCTCACTTTTCAGCATATCCAGCACGGGCGTGTTGAAGATCCGTTCGCCGTAGTCTTTGATCACCATGCTATCGATCAGGTTGGCGCCCGGATCGTACTTGTGCACGCGCAGGATCGTGTGACCACGCCGGCGCATCTGGTAGACCACGGAAAAATCATTGCGCCCCGGCACCACCCCCAGCACACGCATTCCACGACGGTCGAGGTCATCCAGATCTTTGCTCCAGCTGAGGCGCATTTGATTGTCAAAAGCCTGCACCACAAAATCGTCGTATCGATCTCGGAAGACCAAAACACGGTCGCGCAGCCGCCCAATGATCTCGTAGCCATAATCCGAACGGATGAAGAGCGGATCGGAAACCATGGCCGATTGTCCGTACAAGCCATTGAAAGCCAGACAGAAAAATGAAAAAAAGAGCGGTAATTTTAGCATATTTGATCCGATTGGACAGTATAGGGACAGGATTTACAGGATAAACAGGATTACGGGATGGGAGTTTTGTGATAACCCCTGATTCGCATAAATCATGTAAATCATGTTCAAAACTGTAAATCATGTAAAATTAAAGGGAATTTTGCACCCATGAAAATTCTCCTCATCAACGGCCCCAACCTCAACCTGCTTGGAACGCGCGAACCGGAAATTTATGGCAGCCAAAGCTTCGAATCTTTTTTTGAAGCCTTAAAAGCCGGTATGCCCAATGTTGAACTCGAATATTTCCAAAGCAACCACGAGGGCGCACTGCTCGACAAGCTCCATGAAGCGGGTTTCGGCGCGGATGGCATCGTATTTAACGCCGGTGCATTGACCCACACTTCCATCGCCCTGGCGGATGCAGTGGCGGCCATTTCTACGCCTGTTATTGAGGTGCATATCAGCAATGTCCACCGTCGGGAGCCCTTCCGGCATCATTCTTTTTTGTCGGCGCATTGTGTTGGGAGTATCGTTGGGCTGGGTTTGGAGGGGTATAGGCTGGCGGTACAGTGGTTTTTGGGAAAGGGGTGACAAACCTTGTTTCAACCTTTTTTGACAAGGATGATCTTAACCCGCCAGCGATGTGGGTGGCACTAAAAAACCCGGCAGATTAGGAATTGAATTCCTAATCTGCCTGAAAAATTGGTAATAAAAATTTTTTTCGGGCTAGTGCGCAATGAATTTCGCTGCCACAGCCTCCCTTACCATCCCCTCCTCCGCCAAATACGGCACCGTAACCCTCAAATCAGGATAAGCCTCCATCGTTCGTTCCAAGGTGCTGATAGCGTGTGGGTTGCGTGCCCATGCCCGGCGACTGATGCCGTTGTTCACATCCCAGAAAAGCATGGACTTAAGCCTGCGTTCTGCATCAGCTGAACCATCGAGCACCATACCGAAGCCGCCGTTGATGACATCGCCCCATCCTACCCCGCCGCCATTGTGCAGGCTCACCCAGGTAGCGCCCCGGAACGAATCGCCGATCACGTTTTGCACGGCCATATCCGCCGTAAACCGAGAGCCATCATAAATATTGGCGGTCTCACGGAAAGGTGAATCCGTGCCACTCACATCGTGGTGATCGCGACCCAGCACTACCGGACCCTGCAATTCACCGCTCGCAATGGCGTCGTTGAATGCCTTTGAAATCCGCATCCGGCCTTCTGAGTCAGCGTATAAAATGCGTGACATCGAGCCCACCACTGGCAAATTGACCTTCGCATCCCGGATCCAATTCAGGTTATCACGGATCTGGCCTTTGATCTCATCGGGGGCTTCGGAGAGCATTTCTTCCAAAACCTTCGCCGCGATCAGGTCTGTTTTTACCAGATCGGCCAGTTCTCCCGAACAGCACACCCATCGAAACGGCCCAAAACCGTAATCGAAACAGAGCGGCCCCATAATGTCCTCCACATAGGAGGGATATCGAAAATCCGGGGATTCGGCTATCTGGGGATTTGGGGATTCGGGGATTTGGGGATTTGCTTGCCCGCCGAAGCCCGTTTGGGCGAAGGCGGGGGATTTGAACACATCTGCCCCGGCTTCACCCGCTTCTTTGAGGAATGCATTGCCATAATCCCAAAAATACATCCCACGCTCGCTCATCATATTTACCGCTGCAACATGCCGACGAAGCGTGGCACGAACTTCTTCTAAAAACTTCTCTTTGTCCTTGATCAACAACAACTTGGCTTCTTCAAACGTATAGCCCACCGGGCAATAACCCATGTCATGGATGTTGTGACAACTGGTCTGGTCGGAGCCAAGTTCTACCCTTATCTGGTCTTTGGCAAAACGCTCCCATAAGTCCACGATATTTCCATGGTAGACCAATGTAATGGCAGTTTTGTCGCGGCGACATTCCTCCAGCCGTTTGATGAGCGCATCCAGACGGTTGAATACATTCTCTTTTTTGATGTATCCATCGGTCAGTCGTTGCTGCACCATGTCGCCATCCACCTCTGCAATGATGCCGATGCAGCCCGTGATGACGGCAGCAATGGCCTGCGCGCCGCTCATGCCGCCCAGTCCGGAGGTAATGAACACCCGTCCGCCGAGATCATCGCCAAGTCCAATCCGCCGACCAGCATTGAGCAAGGTGATGGTGGTGCCATGAACAATGCCCTGAGGGCCAATGTACATAAAGGAGCCCGCGGTCATTTGACCGTATTGCGTCACGCCCAGCGCGTTGTACTTGTTCCAGTCCCCTTTTTTGGAATAATTGGGGATCATCATGCCATTTGTGACCACCACGCGCGGCGCATCCGGATGACTGGGAAACAAGCCCATTGGGTGACCGGAATACAGCACAAGCGTCTGATTATCCGTCATTTCCGAGAGGTAACGCATGGTGAGCAGGTACTGCGCCCAGTTCTGGAATACCGCCCCGTTTCCGCCGTAAGTGATCAGTTCGTGCGGATGTTTGGCCACCTTCGGATCCAGATTGTTTTGGATCATCAGCATGATGGCCGCCGCTTGTTTGGAGCGATGCGGATACTCCAATACGGGCCGTGAATGCATGGCATATTCAGGCCGGAAACGGTGCATATAAATGCGTCCGTAGCGCTGAAGTTCGTCGGCAAACTCGGCCGCCAATTCCTGATGCCACTCCGTTGGGAAGTATCGAAGCGCATTCTGCACCGCCAGCACTTTTTCATTTTCGGACAACACGCCTTCAACGACGCGACGTGGCGCGTGGCTCACGGAGGGGTCGAGTGCGCGAGGGGGCGGAAGTTGAGTGGGAATACCAACGCAAATGGCGGACTGGAAATGGAGTGCTTCGGTTTGCATAGTTTTTAAAAAAGGACTCCCTCAGTACTGTATAACAAAGTTAACCGGCACCCCATCTGTCATGTAAGCCTTCACTTTTGCCCGTTTTTCGCGGGGCACAATGATCACGGTGGGCAACCGACCACTGGGGCCAATCAGCACTTCCTGTACAAGTTCTTTCTCTGGAAATGCTATAGGAAAGTAGCAGATACCTTGGCGCTCTGGAGTCTCCCGGTACAGAAATGCAACGTCGTTCATAGGATCAAAACCCAATAGATTCCCATCTTTTCGTTTTCCCACGCTGAAGCTTGTCAGGTCAAAAATCACCATTTCGCGCTTATAGATACTGTCGTTTATACTGTTCTCCGTAACGAGGAACTTCGAATCGTTAGACCAGTAATACCGGGGGTAAGGAGCCATTACCTTCAGATCATCTTCAGCGGGCAATGTACAAACCAAAGCCTCCTTCAAATCGCTGAGCCGCAGGAGTTTTAAGTCCATTTTGGTTTGGTCGCCGTCTATACGCGTAAATTTGAACAGCCGGAATTCTTTGCCTGGAGAATCGCCCAAAACAATGCCCGTTGTATCGGTAAGAACCGAATGCGACTTGTCCGCAGCATTTGGAGCAGGAGACTGGGAGCAGGCCTGCAACCAAAGGAACACAGGAAGTAATAACAAGAGATTTTTCATGCACTTAGAAATTATTTTTTGTCAGCGCAAAAGTACCAAAAGCCAGACAGAATAAAGCTCCAAGTGTAAAGTTCCAGACAACAGGTTCCTAGTTATACCTGGCTACCTGTCATTTTCAACTTTCCTGTTCCTGGCCTGCCGCACCCATTGGCGGGTCTTGAGCCAACAACGCAGTGCATGGGACGCCTCGCCAACAGAAAGCGATGCCAAACTCAATCCAATCAACAAGTTGTGTCCGACTTGCATGGGCTGCAATAGTTCGGGATAAAACTTCGGAACCGCCAAAATCTCCAGGGCAATGACCACTACAGCAATGAGCGCAAAAGCGACCGTAGCCGCCCGGGCGCGAAAGAGCCACCTTGGTTTCTGGAACAGCAAGGCCTTGTTCAGGTACAAAGCGGCCAGATGGTCTTGAGGATAAATTTTGATGATCTCGCGGAGAATTCGCTCCGATTTGGCGAATTCCTGCAGGTGATAAAGGGAGGCCGATTTTTTGAACAACAAGCGATGATAAAGGTCTTCGCCGCACCAGTGGTCAATGTTTTGCATGATGACCAATTCCAGCAAATGATCGCTCATAACGAGATGCTTGCCGTAATCGGCGGATTCAAAAAGTGCGTTGGTATACGTGAGGGTGCAGTCTAAATATTCGTCAAAATCCAGCGCCCGGATGCCATCCTCATTTTGCTCATAATAACGGATAAGTCCATGAAAGTCATTGACTTCGATGGACTTAAAATTGCGGTAAAGCCGCAGCTGTTCAGCAGGGAGGAAATACATCATTTAGTGAACAACGCGTTTAGCAGGTCAGTTCATACACTCCATTAATATTTACGCAAATTTCTTGCCATAGGTTGGCTGTGGGGCCAGAAAAATCTTTTTTTAACAACAACAGCGAATTTATGGAACACATAGTCAGTAGGACACATAGTTTTGGTTTTCAACGCTATGTGTCCTACTGTGACTATGTGTTCCAAATAAACTAATTGCGCTCACTTATTGAATGTTTTTGTTTTAAAAATTTGTAAAAATAACTTATTTTGTTTTAAATTTGCGCAAAATCTATCCCTGTGTCCAACAGTCACCCTCCTACGCTAAAGCTTCGGCGTGTAAAAAAGTCAATGGCCAACAGTCAAGAGTCCCTCTCCAACAGCCAACCGTTCCTCAAAGGTCGCGGCGCGCAAATTAACCCCACTTCCAAATACGAGAAAATGGTGCGCAGCCAGGAGCCCGTCGACTGGTCGCTCGTAGCCGATGACTGGGACGACGGAGAGATCAAAACCCAATACCTGGAAACCCACCCAAAAACCATTCTCAACAAGGTAGAAAGCCCCGACATCCCACTCGAATGGAGCATGAACCCCTACCAGGGCTGCGAGCACGGCTGCATTTATTGCTATGCCCGCAACACCCATCCCTATTGGGGTTACAGCGCAGGGCTCGATTTTGAGCAAAAGATCCTGGTGAAACGCAATGCTGCGCAACTGCTTGAAAATGAACTAAAAAAGAAAAACTGGAAAGCCGCACCCATCATGTTTGCCGGCAATACGGACATCTATCAGCCTGCCGAACGGAAGTTCAACATTACCCGTGAATGCCTCGAGGTTTTTTGGAAATACCGCCATCCCGTGGGACTGATCACCAAAAACAGCCTCATCCTTCGGGATCTCGATCTGCTTCAAAAACTCGCGTCCGAAAATCTCTGCCATGTGGTCATCAGCATCACCACCCTGCAGGAAGAACTTCGCCAATACCTGGAGCCGCGCACCGCCACGGTCAGCCAGCGCCTCAAAACCGTCGAAACCCTCCACAAAGCCGGCATTCCCACCATGGTGATGATGGCTCCTGTGATCCCCGGACTGAACGATCACGAAGTGCTGCCCCTGGTGAAAACCGTTGCAGCCCTTGGCGCATTGGCCGTCGGACACACGATGGTGCGGTTGAACGGCGATGTGGCCACTATTTTCGAAGACTGGATCCGAAAAACCATGCCCGACCGCGCCGACCGGGTATTGAACCGCATCCGCGATACCCACGGCGGGACCCTCCATGATTACCGCTCCTCGGTTCGCATGCGCGGCGAGGGAAATATCGCGGAGATCATCCATGCCCAATTCCGCGTAGCCAAAGAAAAGTACCTGAAAGATCGAAAGTTACCTGCGTTCAATCTTGATTTGCATGAACGGCATAAATCGGCGCAGTTGAGTTTGTTTTGAGGGGGGAAATTACAACTTCAACATAAAATGGTTCAAATGCATCCCGCCTGAGGCTGTTTGGTGGGTTGAGAAATATAGTTCTGGAAATCGAGGTATAGCCTCTTGCTGAATCTCACCAACACGAGGCGAAGGCCCGTTGCTCGCAATAAGGTTGTTGATGGAAGATACGATTTGCTGCGTGTCACCTTCGACTACATAACCTACCAAGCATCCAGGTAAAGGATAGTGGCTGCTTAGAAAATGTTCGATTCCTGTTGCGATGTAGCGTTTATGGCATGTCAAACTTTGCGCTGTTATTCCTGATCCTCTTTTTTTGGCATATTCAAAAAGGATTTTTGCTTCAACTGTGTAATTACTTTTAGATTGCCAAGTGAATTGAATATCAATTCTTGGAGCCTTCTTAGCAGAAACTCCCTCGTGAGTATGACGACGGTCATATAGGCGCGGTTCTGGAATAATTGAAACCGGGAAAGAGATAAAAGTTCGAGAATTTTTCATGCACTCAATGTAATGTGCAGACAAATTTTCTTCTCCCCATCCAGTTTTATTAGCCGAATTCTCGAGCATAATCAAATATCCTTCATACAGCATCTGCAATGAA
>JAUSMG010000263.1 GCA_030645295.1 Saprospiraceae bacterium
CGGCTTGATATCTTTTTTGGGGAGCTCACAAAGCAGCGCATCTGCGGAAAGCAGCCCTGTTTTATCATGATAGGCGATGATGATCGTGGCACTACCTTGTTTTATTTCCCAGGCGTTGGGGCCGGAGCGGCTCAACATTACATCATGGCCTATGCTACTGATGAGGGCTTCAATGGTTTTAGCAGAACCGGAGGGAACATATTCCTCTACCGTGGAAGGAAGTTCGGCTTTATGGCCACAATGGGCGCAATGCTTATTATCGACCGTGGCTTCCGTCAGAATATTAAGGCAGGCTGGACAACGACTGGCATTGTCTGAATTAGCTTCCGCGAATTGACTGAGTGTTTCTTCAAGAAAGCGTACGGGAAGCGAAAACCCCGTATTATCCCCATTTTGAATCACAAAAGTATTGATTCCCACCACTTCGCCGTCTAAATCAACGAGCGGACCACCGGAATTACCGGGGTTGAGCGCTGCGTCAATATGCAGGTATGGGATGCCGTTCATCAGTTCGGCAGTATTTGAAACTATGCCACTTTTGAGCGAGAACTTTAACCCGAAGGGGTGGCCAATGGCCATCACGGTATCGCGTTCCCGCAAGGTTTTAGCCGTTCCAAGTCGGATTTCAGGGAGATCTTCCGCGTTAAGTGGAGCATCCAGAAAAGCCAGATCGTATTTTGAGTCAATGTACCGCACACGGGCAAGCTGTTTTTTAAACATTGCCCCTTCTACTACGACCGACCGGTTTCCTTCCACCACGTGGTGGTTGGTGACAATTAGTCCATGGTCGCGCAAAAAAAAGCCCGTTCCTGTGCTATAGGGCGTGGCGATCTGGACGATGGTGTTGCGGTAATCTTCTACAAAATCAGGCATAAAGGAGGATTAGAACGGGCGAAAGTACGGCGAGGATCGCACTAGATGATCCACATTTTTACCGGGGGGTCAGACCTCCGGAATGTTACTAACATTTAGGGGGGTCAAACCTCCGGAACAGGGGGGGCGATAAGGCGCGTTATCTTCAATGAGAGTGGCGGTGATGTTTTGCATGGCGTATCGTTTACCTTATCTTTGCAAAAAATGATTTAACATGACAGCCGAACTGACACTTTATTTTGAAAATACGGATGATCTAACGCGCATATTGCAACTGCTTAAGGAAAGTGGGCTGGAGGCGCTTATGGTTAAGAAAGGACGCCTGCGCAAAAAGGCTCCCAAGCCTGAAAAACGCACTTGGGCATTCGGTATCGGGAAACTGGGCGGGAAGTTGGATCAGATCAACCTTCGAGATTTTGCTTATGAAAACTAAAACTCTTTTGGACACCAACGTCTTCGTATATGCGTATGACATCGAATCAATTTTCCATAAAAAGGCGGTAGTTTTTTTGAGCGATCCAACGGTTGATTTCTACACGTCAAGCAAAAACATTTCGGAGTACTTCGCGGTGCTATCCAAAATGGGAGAACCGTTCGATAGGGTTTTCAGGTTCTATCAAGACATCCGCCAAAACACTACCCTGTTGTACCCTTCCAATGCGAGTTTGGTCAAATTCGAGGGCCTTTTGAAAAAATACCAGCCCCGCGGCAATCGCGTGTACGATATAGAAATCGTGTCTATAGCATTGGCAAACGGTATTTCCGAAATCTGCACGGTCAACACGAAAGATTTTTCAGGTGTCACTGAAATCACGGTTGCTCCGCTTTAGCACTTATTCCCCTCTCATTTCGATCAGTTTGCCCTGCGCCGCCCCAAGCCCCGGGTGCGAGACGTTTGTATTTCAAAAATCTTTACAGGAACAATATTGCAACCCTCAGGGATACACCGACGGTTAATAGTGGCGGAATTCGATACCTGTATACCCACGCACTTGCGGTTAACCTGCGCTGTTTCAACCCTTCTTATCGTGGAAATGGCTTTTGAAGTCAACCCGTCACCGAAGAGCAGAAGCGCTACTACTCGTTTCAATCCTTCTTATGGTGGAATTGGCTTTTGAAGAAGCCGTGTGTGTACTGCCTATGCCAGTGATGAAAAGTTTCAATCCTTCTTATGGTGGAATTGGCTTTTGAAGCAGTCGTGGCGGCATCGACATTCCCGGGACAGACGGGTTTCAATCCTTCTTATAGTGGAATTGGCTTTTGAAGTTTGTCTTTTTTTGCCCGTCGCCCTCCCCGGCTTTCTGTTTCAATCCTTCTTATGGTGGAATTGGCTTTTGAAGATCGAAATTTCTTTCGGTTACGACTGTGACAAGTGCGTTTCAATCCT
>JAUSMG010000277.1 GCA_030645295.1 Saprospiraceae bacterium
GTTCACTTTGCACCGGATTTTTAATCCAAATTCAATCTGAAAAAAGTGTTCAGTTTGCTCCGGAATAATGATCGCTTTTGACCCTGAGTTTACTGTTCACTTTCACCGGCTAGGACTGTCCACTTTGCGCCGGATTATGCAGTATAGCATAGGGAAGAGCACGCTGGGCTGAAGCCCGTCCCCGTAGCCCCCCGTCCACTCCCGAACACCCTACCGTCCGAATCCGAACACCCCACCCTACCGCCAATCAACATAACTCCCTGAAAACCAACGCTTAAAATTTTCGGCACGGGGTATGAAGTAACAGCGTAATATCCTTTCTTTACTGTTGCGCTATGATTCACAACTACCTCACCATCGCTTTCCGAAATCTCTCCAAAAACCGCCTGTTCTCCCTGCTCAACATCGGCGGACTGAGCACAGGTCTGGCCGTAGCCATGCTGATCGGGCTATACGTCCGGGACGAAATGTCCTTCGATCAGTTCAACGAAAAAGCGGACCGCATTTACCGCGTGAATTTTGATCTCCGGTTTGGCGGAAAGGAAGAAGCATTGGCAGTGGCCAGTGCGCCTTTTGGGCCCACCATAGTACGGGATTATCCGGCAGTGGAAGCCATGTGCCGTTTCCGGCAATGGGGCTTTATCACCGTAAAAAAGGGCAATGAGGCCATTGAAGAAGGCTTCAATACCTATGTGGATAGCACATTTTTCAGCGTATTTTCCATGCCCTTGCTGGAAGGCGACCCCAAAACGGCGCTCACGGAGCCTGGTACGGGGGTTATTTCTGAAAAAATGGCGCAGAAATATTTCGGCGCCACGACCGGGATCGTCGGTCGGACACTGCGTATCAACGAAAACCGGGATATGCGGGTAACTGGAGTGATGCGCGACATGCCTTCGCAGTCGCATTTTCACTACAATTTTTTGTTTTCCATGGCCTCGATTGCAGCGGAAGCAAATGAGGACCTGTGGCTGTCCAACAATTTTCAGACTTATCTTTTGTTGCGGCCCGGCGCTTCCGAAGCGGATTTGGAAAGCCGGATCAACGAGGTCATTGAAAAATATGTCGGCCCACAGTTTGAAAAAATTACGGGCGGAACGATGGCCGCTTTCAAAGCCAGCGGCGACTGGTTGAAATACAGCCTGATGAATATCCGGGACATCCATTTGTACAGTGACCGGACCGCGGAGCAGGAAGCCAATTCAGACATCAAATATGTCTGGATCTTTAGCCTGGTAGCGCTTATGGTGCTCTTGCTGGCCTGTGTTAATTTCATGAACCTCAGTACCGCCCGCTCCACCGGTCGTGCCCGGGAAGTAGGCGTGCGGAAAGCCCTTGGATCAAATCGGGGGGCCTTGGTGCGGCAGTTTTTGACCGAGAGCCTGGTACTTACGGTGCTTTCATTTGCGGTTGCATCGCTTGCCGTTTGGCTGATATTGCCTTCGTTCAATGATTTCGCGGCCAAAGACATCCGGTTCTCGCTGTTGGACGTGCCGATGCTGGGCGCTTTGGCCGGACTTGCACTTTTTACAGCCTTTATTGCCGGTAGCTACCCGGCGTTTTTCTTGTCGGCATTCAAGCCCATCGAAGTATTAAAAGGGAAATTGACCCTGAATACCAAAGGCGGCGCATCGTGGTTGCGCAGTGGCCTGGTGGTGTTCCAGTTTTTCATTTCTGTTGCGCTCATAGCCTCCGTGCTGGTGGTGCAAAAACAACTGGATTTCATCCAAAACAAAAAACTCGGCTACGACAAAGAACATCTGGTAATGCTTCGCAATACCTGGTGGTTGCGGGAGAAAACACTTGATTTTAAGTCAAGGCTGCTTCAGATACCCGGCATTGAAAATGTTTCCTGCGCTGATAATTTCCCCACACCTTCCAGCCGCAACAATACCACCTTTACGAAAGCTGGGATGGACATCTCTACGGCCTCTATTTCAAGTGAGAAATGGGCGGTAGACTTCGATTATCTCCGCACGTTTGGGTTGAAATTGCAAGAAGGCCGCTGGTTTGATGCCGCTTTAAAAACCGACTCTTCGGTGTGCGTCATCAATCAGGCTGCCGCCAAAGCATTCGGCTGGTTTAATCCAGTGGGACAAAAAATCAGCACTTTTACCAATGCAGCGCTCCAGGAAATGACCACGATGGAAATTGTTGGGGTGGTGCAGGATTTCAACTACGAAAGCCTGCGGGAAAACATCGGTCCCATGGTTATGACCATTGGAGACGGCAGCGGCACGATGGCGCTGCGCCTTGCCCGAAATGCGGATATCGAAAAAACAATGGCAGCTGTAGGCGGGCTTTTTAAAGCCGCTCTTCCCGCACAGCCCTTCAATTTCAGGTTTGTGGACGAAGAGTTTGACCAGCAATACCGTGCGGAACAACGCATTGGAAGTATACTCGGGGCATTTGCTGGTTTTGCCATTTTCATTGCATGTCTGGGCTTATTCGGACTTGCTACCTTTACCGCCGAGCAGCGCACCAAAGAAATTGGCATCCGGAAAGTGCTCGGCGCCTCGGTTGCCGGGATTACAGGGCTTTTGGCCAGGGACTTTCTGAAACTCGTATTCATTGCCATAGTACTGGCCTCCCCGGTAGCCTATTATTTAATGCAACGATGGCTGGCAGATTTTGCGTACCGCATTGATATTCAAGGATGGATGTTTGTAGCGACAGGGGTAGGGGCAGCTTTAGTTGCATTTTTGACCGTGAGTTTTCAAAGTGTGAAAGCGGCGTTAGCGAACCCGGTTAAGTCATTGCGGAGTGAGTGAGTGGCAAATACCCAGGCTCGGGAAGTGGAATGGGCTACTTGATTCCATTGATGTTCGAATTCGTAGAGCTTTCTGTTTCTATATTCTTCAAAGCATGGGAGGTTGGCAGCCCGTCCAGGCTTTTCAGGTTTTTTTCCTGAATGTAATTGTTCAGCCCGGCCTCCCCTTTTCGCTCTGCCCAATCGAACATAATCCGCCGTTCCCCCGAATATTCGTACAAAGGAACGCCATACCCGCAGGACGTGCCGACTAGTTCAATGTCTGCTACAATTATTTGGCGTGTGTTGGGGTAAAGGTCGAAATGAGGTGCATATTCTATCCAAAGTTTCGTTCCGGGCAGCACCGTGTAGCCCTTCCCATAAAGCCGCAAGATGTTCGGCGGGCCTTGGAAAGCGCAAAACATGAAAGTGATGCGTCCATTTTCAAGGGTATGTGCCGAGGTCTCGTTGCCGCTCCCGATAAAATCCATGTAAGCGACCTTTTTTTCGGACAAAACCTTAAAGGTGTCTAGTCCTTTTGGGGAAATATTGATGTGGCCGGTGGCATCCAGCGGAGCAGTGCTGACAAAAAACAGGTGTTGCTTTTTGATAAATTCCTGATGGGCAGGAAGGATGGATCCGTGAAATTTTCCCATGACAAAATATTTATAGCATTACACTTTTTAAAACACGCACACCTATCTCAATCTCCGCTTCATTGACCGAAGCAAAGCCCAGACGCGTCGAGTTGAGTTTAGGGCCGTAATGCAGGCCTTCTGAAATCCAAAGACCGTTTTTGCGGCTTTTTCGCGCCACTTCGGGAAGGGGGATTGCAGGGTCAAATCGCGCCCACACCGCCAGGCCTCCGGTTGGTTTGGAAAATTCGATGACATCGCCCAACTCGGTTTTCAGCATTTCACAAAACAGATCGCGGCGGAGGTGGTAGATTTTTTGTGCTTTTTTCAAATGGCGGCGCATTTCGCCATCCCGGAACAGAACCGCTACGGCTGCTTCCAAAAGGTTATCGCCCTGCCGGTCGATGATGCGCCGCAAGTTGGCCATCGCCTCTATTACCTCTGCGGGAGCGACCACGTAACCGATGCGCAGGGCCGGAGAAAACACCTTGCTCAAAGAACCGACATAGACCACATTTTGGCCCGAATCTGCCGCTGCGAGCGGTAAAATCGGGTTGCTGTTGTAGTGAAAGTCATAATCGTAATCGTCTTCAAGGATACAAAAGCCGTGTGTTTTTGCCAATTGCAACAAGCGAAGCCGACGTTCGGCAGGCATGATTACGGTGGTAGGATGCTGATGATGGGGCGTGACATAGACCATCCGGACGGGCGTTTTTCGACAAAGTTCCTCGATGGCTTCCACATCAATTCCATGCTCATCTACGGGCACGGTCATCAGCCTCGCACCACTTTGTTTGATGATCAGATTGCAGGAAGAGTAAGAAACTTCTCCGACCACCACCACTTCGCCGGGTTGTACGATGCACTGCACGGCGAGGTGTATGGCCATCATAGTTCCTCTGGTAATCAACACATTGTCTATTGTAATCGGCAGTCCGCGACTTTCACGGAGATATGCTGTCATGGCCGTCCGGAGAGAAGGTTCGCCAGTGGTTTCCCCATAAAACAGCAGGTTTTTGCGAAATCCTTGTCGCAAGGTCGTCCGGTAAGCGCGACTGAGCGCATCCCAGGGCGCGATCCGCACATCGGGAAAGCCGTCGTTGAAAGCAAGCGCATTGGAACTTTTTACGAGGGGTAATTTCAGCAAAGGATCAGCCTGGAAAGGAAAACCCGCTTTGGGTTGTGCAATAGAAGGCGCAAAAATGGCGCTGTTTTTAAACGAAACGGGCCTGATATCGGGCAGTTTTTGGCTGACAAAAGTGCCACGCGAGTTTTGGGTTTCAAGCCAGCCTTGAGCGAGTAACTCCTCGTAGGCGGCCACCACCGTTTTTCGATGCAAACAAAGCGCCTCGGCCATGCTGCGTGTGCCGGGAAGTCGTGCTCCAGCGGGGATAATTCCTCGGCGGATGTTTTCGGTCAAAGCAGCGGCAATTTGCAGATAAACAGGGGTTTTAGCCGTTTTATCCAAGGGTATGAGTGTGGAGTATGGCAACATAGACAGCGACATTATTGTCCCACAAAGAAATTGCATAACAGGCTATTTATGTTAACCGGACTATTCAGTATTTATAAATCGGCCGATTTGAATAGTCCAATTGCCCGCTAATTTTGTGCCTCGAAAACAATCAGAAATTAAGTTATGAAATCAAAAACAACCCATACCGAAGGCAGTCGCTATTACCCCAAGCGCTATGATTTCGACCCTGCCACCTGCGATGCAATTTTGGACGAAGGCTTGGTCTGTCATGTCGCGTTTAACCTTGAAGGACAGCCATTTATCATTCCAACGGGCTATTGTCGTGTGGACAATACGCTGTACCTGCATGGCTCTGTGGGTAGCCATTTTTTTATGCAAATGGCCAAAGGGATTCCCGTTTGCGTGAGCGTGACTTTACTCGACGGACTGGTGCTGGCACGCTCCGTTTTCAATCATTCCATGAATTACCGTTCGGTGGTGGCTTTTGGCAGAACGCGCCTGGTGGACACTGATACAGAGCGTTGGTTGGCTGCCGAGCGATTCACCGAACACGTGATGCCCGGGCGCTGGGAGGATGCACGTCAACCCAATGCCAGCGACATGAAAAAAACGATGTTCATCGCCGTGGAAATCGAGGAAGCGTCCGTCAAATTCCGGGCGCATGGCGTGGCGGATGAACCGGAGGATATGGACTTGAATGTGTGGGCAGGAGTGCTGCCTTTGAAGCTTAGCCCGCTGGTGCCAGAAACAGATTCAAGTGGCAAACA
>JAUSMG010000280.1 GCA_030645295.1 Saprospiraceae bacterium
CCTCATTTTTGGACGTGAGGTGAACGGAGCAAATGCCTGGTACCACATCGGAGGATTTACTTTTCAGCCCTCTGAAATAGCCAAATTTGGCACATGTCTCGCGATGGCGGCCTTTCTGAGCAGTCCGGGAGTGGATTTGCGACAGTGGCGCGACCGGATCATTGCATTCGGTATTTTTCTTATTCCTACGCTGCTTGTTTTGCTGCAAAGCGACACCGGTTCGGCCTTGATCTTCTTTTCTTTCATGCTGGTTTTGTATCGTGAAGGACTGTCGCCAGTGCTGTATGCGCTCGGCTTTGGCGCCGCTGCTCTGGCCATACTGGGCTGGAAATTCGAGCAGCCCGCGTATACTGCCGCTTGCCTGATTGCAATTGTTAACTTGCTCCTAACCAATCGTTTTCGCGAATACAAACACATTTGGCGATGGCTGCTGATAGCGCTCCTTCCCCTCATTATCTGGTGGATTCCGGTGCTGAATGCAGTGTTGAAATGGCTTAACATCGAGATGGCGGAGGAGCAAAAACATGAGTATGTGCTGGTACCACAGCTCCTGTTTTTCCTGGCGGCCTTTTTACCCAACTATTGGCGAAAAAACAGTCTGATACAAAGCCAATTGCGGACCTGGGTAGTACTCCTGACCCTTTCTGTATCCATTGTTTTTGCCGCCAACGCCTTTTTAAATTTGCTCCCCCCGCACCAGCAACAACGCATTAAGATATGGTTGCGCCCCGGTGTGGCCGAAGCCAATTCGCGGGGTGCGGGCTACAATCTCATCCACTCCAAAATGGCCATTGGTTCCGGCGGGTTGCTTGGAAAAGGCACATTGGAGGGCAACATGACCAAACTGAAATATGTGCCCAAACAAAGCACCGATTACATCTTTTGCACCGTAGGCGAAGAGCAGGGCTTTGTGGGCGTAGTGGGATTGATCGGACTATTTCTGTGGTTGTTGTGGCGGATCGCCTTCATAGCGGAGCGACAACGTTCCAATTTTTCGCGCATTTACGCATACGGTGTGGCAGGGATCATTTTCGTTCACGTCGTGATCAATATTGGTATGACCATGGGTCTGATACCGACCATTGGTATCCCGCTGCCGTTCGTGAGCGCCGGCGGGTCTTCACTCATTGGTTTTACGTTGATGATCGCAGTGCTGCTGAAGTTGGACAGCAATCGGAATTTGGCCTGAGTGGACTTTGTCCAAAGTCCAAAGTCCAACGTCCATTACCGGATCAAAACCCCGCTACCTGTTTGTCCATTTCCCAGGGTCATTTTTACCTGACAGGCTGCTGCCACCTCCTCTAATGAATTGAAAATCAGCACGGTTGACCATCCGGTGGGCAAATGCTCTTTTTCTACCGACTTGATCTTTTTGCCAGCAAAGTCAAAAATGTCGAAGCGTGCGGACATAGGTTCGTCCAGGTGAATTTCGGCAAACACTACACCGTTAGAAGGGTTTGGAAATAGCCGGAATGCTGCCTTGTGTACATCTGCTTCGAAAACGGCAGAAGTGCCCGGGTTCTCGAAAAGAATCAAAACATCATCCCCCTCATCGGTACCGGTAATGTCCAGATCGCCATCCCCATCGCGGTCGTGAAGAATGGCGCAGGAAGCATTGAGCGAAGCCGGAAGGATATCCACCTGGGTGAAAGTCCCGGCGCCGTCGTTTTCGAAAACTGAATAATTGTTGCTGTCGTAACTGCTGGTCACGATATCAACGTCGCCGTCTCCATCCAGGTCGCCCGCATCAATGGCGAGCGGGAAAATATGGTCGTTGGCCGAAAGGTTTACTGGGACAGCAATGCCGCCTAACCCATCTCCAAAGAGCACAGCGGTTTTGTTGCCTTGTGAATTGGCCGAGGCCACATCGGCAAAACCATCGCCGTTAAAATCAGAAGCGCAGATCATCCAGGGGTTTCCGGTTACGGGCCTTTCTGAAGAAAAATTGAAGTTGCCAAGGCCGTCGCCGAGATAAAGCGCGACTTTTTGACTGGAATAAAAGCCCACAAAAAAATCAGCGATGCCATCGTTGTTCGCATCGGCCAGGGCGAGGGCACTTTCGCCATTGCCTGCGGGATTGAACAAACTAAGCACAAAGGTTCCATCCCCCTGATTATCAAGCCGATTCATCGTGCCATCGTTGCGGTTGGCGGTGAGGATATCATCGTCGCCATCAAAATCGAAATCGCCGACCAGCACGGCCCGGGTGGCATTACCCGTGATATATTTATCCATGTGCGGGAATCCGCCGAGGCCATCGCCGAAAAGCACCCGGGTTTCATTGTTGTGGGCAGTGGTCACTACAAGGTCGATCTCTCCATCGTTGTCAAAATCGCCCGCCTCGTTGGGACTTGCAGAACCCGTGCCCATGTCAATGGGAGCACTGGTCACGGGGAATTGTCCTGCGCCGTTGTTCAGGAGAATCCGAAGATCATCCGATTGTTCGTTGACTGCCGTGATATCGCTGTGGCCATCGTTGTTTAAGTCGCCTGCATAAGCCCCGTAGGTTTGGATCCAGCCTTCCCCCGGCAGACGCAATTCGATGACATCGATCTTGTTTTGCTTTAAAGAACCGGGCGCAGTTTTTATGCCGTATTGCCAGAAATAGCCTTTTTCAAGGGCCGATCCGGAGGCTGAGCGGAGTTTTTTATTGACCGAGACGGTCACCATTTCCCCGGCAAAAAAGGGTAGGGCAGGGCTGAATACAATGCGCTTGTCCCCATCTTCAAGGACAAAACTACCTGCCGCGGGGCCTGACCAACGGCCAAAAATCCGAACCGAAGCGGAGGTTACGGAAGCAGGGTCGATAGGTGCATCGAATTGAATTTCAATGTTTTGTGCAGGGTTTGCTGCACCGTATAGGTTTGTGGGGGATACGGTTAAAACCTGGGGGCTTTGGGCGAAGGTTGCTAGGGAATGACATAGGGAGGCGATGAGGAGAAGGCTGCGCATGGAGGGTGGAGGAATTGTTTGTTGCAAAGATGGGGGTTCTGCCGTTTGGTTGGAAGCAATTTGGGGAGTTGAGTATCTTTGGGATTCGTTTTGTGTTCACCACACCATCCTCAGACTTCGCTCTCAATACCCCAAAAAAGCCAGACACCGCCCCTAATCAGAAACCCATTATCTTTGCCCAATAAAAAATCGCGTCATGTCTTCCCTCAACGTCCCGCTCACCAATGCCCAACTCGAAGTGGTGCAATTGTTCAGCCTCAACCTCTCCGAGGAGGAGTTGCAGGAGTTGAAACGTTTGCTCATCGCGTACAAAGCCGCTCGCCTACTCCGCAAGGCTGACGAAGTCTGGGATGCCAAAGGCTGGACACAGGATACCATGGACCAATTCCTGCAAACCCATCTGCGCACCCCCTACAAATCGCAGCAGGCATTCTTGGCAAAGAAAAGTGCTGACCACTCGTGAGGGTCGTGCTGGACACCAATGTGTTGCTGGTAGCGATTTCTCCTAAATCAAAAAGTCGCTGGCTTTTTGATGCATTGCTGAATGGCGACCTCACCTTGTGTGTCACTTCTGACATTCTGGATGAATATGCCGAGATAATTGAACGTGAAATGGGTGCTGAGGTTGCAGAGATGACGCTCGACTTGTTGCTTATGTTGCCCACTATTCAGTTGATCCACAAATACTTTTTCTGGCAACTGATTGAGCAAGATCCGGATGACAACAAATTTGTAGACTGCGCTATCGCCGCAAGTGCTCAGTACCTAGTTTCTGAAGATCGTCATTTTCAAGTTCTTAAAAAGTACGGCTATTTCGGGATAGAATTGGTCAAATTGAATGAATTCAGGAGCGTAATAGTAGACGCAACCTCAACCGAAAAATAAAGAGACAACCACTCACCACCCTTGACCTTTCACCTCCTCCACACCGACCCCCACTCCCGCGCCCGCGCCGGGCAGATCGAAACCGACCACGGCACGATCAATACCCCTATTTTCATGCCCGTCGGTACGGCGGCCACGGTCAAGGCCGTGCATCAACACGAGCTCCGCGACGATATTCGCGCTCAAATTTGCCTGGGCAATACTTACCATCTTTATCTGCGTCCGGGTCTCGAGGTGCTACAGGCTGCCGGCGGCATTCATGGTTTCAATGGCTGGCAAGGCCCGGTACTGACCGATAGCGGCGGCTTTCAGGTTTACTCGCTCGCCCACCGGCGAAAGATCAAAGAAGAAGGGGTCACCTTCCAGAGCCATATTGACGGCTCGAAGCACACGTTTACGCCAGAAAACGTGATAGATATCCAGCGGAGCATCGGAGCAGATATTATCATGGCCTTCGACGAGTGTACCCCTTATCCCTGCGACTACAAATACGCCGAAAAATCGCTCGGACTCACGCATCGCTGGCTGGAGCGCTGCATTGAACGATTCGACAACACCGAGCCGGTATATGGCCACAAACAGGCCTTTTTCCCCATCGTGCAGGGCAGTACATACCCCGAACTGCGAAAAATTTCTGCCGAAACCATCGCCTCCCACGGGCGTGAAGGCAATGCTATTGGCGGATTATCCGTCGGCGAACCTGCGGAGGATATGTACGCCATGACGGAACTCGTGACTGAAATTTTGCCCAAAGACAAACCCCGCTACCTCATGGGCGTGGGTACCCCCGAAAATATTTTGGAAGGCATCGCCCGCGGCATTGATATGTTCGACTGCGTTCTGCCCACCCGCAATGCCCGTCACGGAATGTTGTACACCCCGGAGGGAATCATCAACATCCGAAATAAAAAGTGGCAGACCGATTTTTCGCCCATCGATCCCGATAGCACGGTACATACCAGTCGTACCCATTCCAGGGCCTATTTGCGGCACCTTTTTGTTTGCAATGAAATTTTAGGGATGCAACTGGCTACTTTACAAAATCTTGGCTTTTACCTTTGGCTCGTGGGGGAAGCCCGTACTCGGATTCTCGACGGCACTTTTTTAACCTGGAAAAATGAGATGGTGAAAAAAGTTAGTCAGAGAAAATAATTGATTCGATTGATCGATTGGGAGATTGGTTCGATTTCACGCGCTCCATGGCAATCGAATCAATCGAAACAATCCCCCAATCGAATCAATTGCCAAGCAGCGTTTTTAAAAGTTAAATCCTCTTGTTTGCCGAACACCTTAACACAAATGGAAAAATACGCTGAATTGGGACGTCGTTCAGGCCCGGTGAAGAAAACACTGAGCATCAAGGTATCCCGGAAATTCAGCGTCTCCTTTTGCAACTTCTAACTTGAAAGTAAATAGTATCCCGGGGCGGCTTGTTAAAATTTTTTCCATCAACGTAAGAAAGTTTGGGAAAAACCTACCTTCGCCCACCCGACCTAAATATAATTGGCTTTTGCCACTTCCTTAAATTGTCGTTTTTCAACCAAACCACAGGTCTTGTCTTGATTATGAAAAAAACTACTCTACACTTTCTTACACTGTGCTTCGTGATGTTCGCGGCAATGGCACAAGCCCAAGACATTCACTTTTCGCAGTTTTACCAAAGTCCGCTCAACCTTAATCCGGCTTTGACGGGCGTGATGAACTGTAACCACCGATTGGTCGCCAACTACCGTAACCAGTGGGCTTCCATCCTTAAAAATCGCGCCTACAACACGTATTCTGCTTCTTATGACCAGAAACTGCCGGTAGGTCGTTACGATTATTTCGGCGTTGGCGGTACCCTTTGGGGCGACAAGGCCGGCACTTCTGAATTTGCCACCATCCAGGCCCGCGTTTCCGGCTCTTATGCCAAGAAAATGGGTGGCTACCGCAAAAAAGCACACTATCTCGTGTTCGGCGCCGATCTTGGCCTGAGCAACCGTAGCATCAACAGCTACAACCTTCAGTGGCCCAGCCAGCACAATGGCAATGGCGGTCACGATCCCATGCTGGCGGGCGATATCATTGACGACCCAAGCTTTCTGTTCGCAGACATGTCGGCAGGTGTGCTGTGGTTCAGTGTGTTGAACGAGGAGGCCAACTTCTATTTTGGCGGCGCTTTCAGTCACCTGAACCGTGCCAACCAGTCGTTTGACCGCGATGACGTTACCGGCGAACGCCCAAACATTCCCTTGTACAGCAAATTCACTTTCCATGCGGGCGGTGAGTTTATGCCATCGCAGAAATTCGGCCTCAGTCCGGGCGTAGTCACGTTCTTCCAGGGTCCATCCTGGCAGGTGAACGTGGGTAACTCCTTCAAGTTCCTGCTCGGCAACAGCCGTCGTTACAACCAGGCTTTCCAGTTTGGTCTCTGGGCGCGTCTTGCCAACAAACTTAACGATAAGAAACTGATGGATGCCGTTATCGTGAGCACACGCTTCGACTATGAGCAGTTCAACATCGGTTTTAGCTATGATGTCAATACTTCGAGCCTGTTCACTGCCACCAATGGTAATGGTGCGTTCGAATTCTCGCTCATCTACAAGATCTGTGGTCCGGAACGCCGTGGCGTTTACTGCCCGAGCTTCTAAACTAGCAGTAAAGATTCGACAACTTTTCAAAAGTTGTCGAATCTCCACACTAGTCCACATTTGGATTGTTGATAAAAAGATTCCCGGAGGCTTTGCCACGCCGGGAATCTTTTTCATTTTTGCAATCTTCAATTTTCCTCCCCTGAAAGCAATCTGGGAAAAACACGTTGATTTTTAATCGTTTACACACTTACCGTTCATTTTCAAAACCGAGACTTAGCTATGTTTGGATCAACAAAAGAAACAGAAGACTCCAAAAAGAACCTGGCAACTTCACCCGCAGGCGCACTCAACGCCCTGGTGAAAGGCACAGTAATAGAAGGCACCGTGCGTTGCGACAGTGATTTACGGGTGGATGGAACCATCAAAGGCAAACTGAGCTGTCAAAGCAAGGTCATCATTGGACCTACGGGCGCCGTGGAGGGTGAAATTCGCTGCCAAAACGCCGTCATTGAAGGCCGTTTTAAAGGACATTTATATGTAACCGAACTCCTCAACGTGCGCGAAACCGCCGAAGTGGATGGAGAGATCACGACCAATAAGCTTATTGTTCAGAGCGGAGCCAAGTTCAACGTGGCCTGCAAAATGGAAGTTGGCGCTATCAGCAATGGCACCGTGAAGCACTTTGACATCAAATCAGCCACAGATGCCACGAACACCGCAACCAAAAATGTCGCCGCAGGAAAGGCGGAAGTCAGCAATTAAAGCCAGCATGAAGTACGGCGGCATGGCCTTCCAGCTTTTTGGGGCAAGTCTGCTGGGCGCATTCATCGGACGGTGGCTGGATGGCTGGATGGGATTAGAACGACCTTTGTGGGCTGTTTTTCTTACCATTCTATTCATGGCGGCGTCTATTTATGTGATTTACAGACAGTTGCTGAACGATAAATAAACCGAACCGTCCTATAGCTTTAAAGCTGTAGGACGGTTTTTTCAAAAACATGAGCCCAAAATCTTTTTTTCAAACACTTCTTATCGTTTCTGCCGGTACGGCAGCGGTGCTGGCTGGTCTTCATTATCTTGCCCCTCAGGCGCAGCAGCATTGCAAATTTGCGATAGGATCGGTAATGCTTTTTGCCCTGGTTTGTACAGGGCTCTATTATGCCGGAGCAAGCACCGCACGAAGCAAAAACAAACATGCGTTTACCAACCTCGTATCGGTTTCTGTATTTGGGAAAATGGTGGTGGCATTGGCTGCATTGTTCATTTACCAACAAGTGGCAGTGCCTTCTAACCAGTGGTTTGTGGGCATCTTTTTGTGGTGTTATGTGGTGTTTACCGCTTTTGAGGTTTGGTTTATGACGAAATTGGCGAAGGTTTAGAAGTTGGATTGCTGGACATTGGATTGCTGGACGTTGGACTGCTGGACCTTGGATTTTGGACTGCTGGACGTTGGACTGCTGGACGTTGGATTTTAGACCGCTGAAGGCTATCGAGCCACGTAGTGGCGGCTCCGTTTATAGAAATCAATAGTGAAATTGGACCAAGAACCGCGTAGCGGTGACACGGTGCCACCGCTACGCGGTTCAAAAAATTGTGGAAACATTCATTTTCTATAAACGGAATCGCCACTACGTGGCTTTTTGATGCGTTCACGCAAGTTTTACCCCTGAATCACATTGACCACATTTGTACATTGACCACATTAGCAAAATGGCCAAGTCTACAATTATAAAGCGACCCAAAAAAGGCGAATATGCCACCTTCTACGAAGGTTATCTGAGTGCAGTGCCTCCGCGTGGCACTGTGCAAAGCCTCTTAAAAAGAACCTTCAAAGAGGCACAGCAATTGCTGGGCAGCTTGCCTGAAGAGCAAGGCAACCATGCCTACGAGCCGGGCAAATGGACCCTTAAACAGGTGTTGATCCACAGCATTGATGCCGAACGGGTGTTTGCATTTCGTGCCTTCTGGGGTTTGCGGGGTGACCGGGCGCCGTTGCCAGGCTTCAACCAGGATTTCTGGATGGAGGAAGCCAGGGTGGATGATCGCAGCATCAAAGATTTGCTGAAAGAATGGAAAATTGTGCGCGACGGCACCATAGCGCTTGCGGCTCAGTGTTCTGAAGAGCAGTCCAAATTCCTGCTCACCGCAAGCAATTGGAAAGTGTCTGTACGAGCGCTTTTTTTCATTATTATTGGGCACCAACTGCACCATATTAAGGTGCTGCAGGACAGGTATTTGTGATCAGACTACTGGACATTTTGACATTGGA
>JAUSMG010000284.1 GCA_030645295.1 Saprospiraceae bacterium
TTGGACTAAGGGACATTGGACTGCTGGACTTTAGATATAGGATCCTCCGACTCCTTGCAGATCAAAGTCTAACAATCCAATGTCCCTTAGTCTAATGTCCCTTAGTCTAATGTCCAATATCCCAACCTCACGCCTGCGCCACCGGCGCGCCAAAATTCATGGGCGGCAGGGGCTGGTCAGGCTCTTCGATTTTGCCAAATTGCATTTCAAATTTTTGAACGTTGTCGCGCAAGGCATACAGTAGCCGCTTGGCGTGTTGTGGGGTAAGTACGATCCTGGACTTCACCTTTGCCTTTGGCAAATTGGGCATCAAACGAATAAAGTCCACCACAAACTCAGCGTTGGAATGCGAAATAATGGCAAGATTCGAGTAGATGCCTTCAGCTACTTCTTCCGATATCTCGATATTGATGGCGGGTTGCTGTCCGATGGGTTCTTTAGCCATTGTGTGTTACTGGTTTAATAATCAACTGTTTGTGATGAAATAATGCCCAAAGGCAGAAGGTTTTAAAAGACAAAAGTACCGTATTTCCGGTTCTCCTGTTTTGCGGTTTATTTAATTATCCATCCACTTTGATCAGGCGTACACCACCCCAATTTTGACCATCGCTGAGGCGAAGGAGGTAAGTGCCTTGCGGCAAATCCTGTAAATCGATCGTGGTGGTAAATTGTCCTCCAACAGTTTGGAAGTCAATGGATTGCAGCAAGCGTCCTGTCGCGTCGAACACATCAGCGTGGAGTGCATCGGGTGCGTTTTGCATCGTCAGTACAAACAAACCGGAACCAGGGTTGGGCGATACTGTCATGCCCCATGCTTCAGAAGGTTCCACGGTGCCACTTAAAATAATCAGATTCGTCACGGAAGCCGTGCAACCGTTCGCATCGGTGGTTACTACCGTGTAAGTGCCGGGCGTGAGGTTGCTGAAAGTGCCGCTGCTTTGTTGCGCGCCGCCGTTCAGGCTGTACTGATAGTTTGGTGTTCCACCAGTAGCGGTCGAGGTAATGGTGTTGGCGGCTACGGATGCTGAAACGATAAGTTCAGTGGGCTCCTGAACCGTTACCATGATGCTGGTCTCTACTCCGATACCATCGCGCACGGTCACCGTGTATTCGCCTGGAACCAGGCTTGAGAATACATTAAGGGCAAGGAAAGGGCCATTGTTCAGGCTAAACAGGTAGGGTGAAATACCGCCGGAAGCATTTGCAGTAATGGATCCATCCGTGCCGCCGAAACAGCTTAGGCTACTTGATGTAGCGGATAACAATAGCGGTGCTATATCCACCGTAAAAGTAGTGGTAGCCGTACAGCCGTTCGCATCAGTTGCCGTCACATTGTAGGTGCCATTGGGCAAATTCTGCAAATCCGGGTTGGGCGCATCGCTGGAGAACGTGTAAGGAGCGACCCCGCCGCTGAAGGTCAGGGTAGCGTCGTTGGTGATCACAGCAGCATTCACAAACAATTGATCGGGGCTGCTCACGACAATGTTCTGCAGCGTAACCTGATTGTCCTCAAAGTCTTTGGCTGTTACCGTATAGGTGCCTGCAGCCAGATTAATGAAGGTTGACTGTGTCAGGAATGTCCCCCCATTCAGGCTGTAAGCATAGAATGGAATACCTCCGGTCGCTGCTGCGGTAATGCTGCCGTTTGTGTCGCCAAAACAGAGCAGATTCACGACCGTTACGTTTAAGGAAAGCGGCAAAACATTTACGGTTACCTGTGCGGTCGTTGTACAGCCGTTTGCATCCTGTACGGTTACGGTATAAACACCATTGGCGACGTTACTGAACTGGTTGTTTGCCTGGAAGCTCATGCCATCAAGGCTGTATTCGAGGGCGCCGGTGCCACCAGCGGCGGTTACTACAATATCGTTGGTAATGGCAATGGCAGTGGCTGTAATGCTGCCTGGATTGGCCAATACAACCTGGACAGAACTCGCGTTGAATCCGGCATTGTCCGTCACAACAACAGTATAGTTGCCTGGAGGAAGATTGCTGAAAACGTTGGAGGCCTGGCCAGTACCGCCGTTGAGGCTGTATTCGTAAGGCATTTGACCGCCACTGACGGCCACCACGATCTCGCCATCGGTTCCATTATTGCAGCTGATTTCGTTTTGGACAATTACATTCACCAGCAAATTACTAACATTTATAATCACCTCTGCAGTTGCGGTACATCCGTTCTCGTCCTGTACGGTAACCGTGTAGGCGCCGTTGCTGAGGTCAAGAAATTCATTGCTGCTTTGGAATGCAATGCCATTGATGCTGTATTCCAATACTCCGGTACCACCGGAAGCGGTTACGGTAATGTCATCACTTGCGACCGATGTACTGACTATAATAGCAGTCGGGGTAGCGATTGTCACCGGGTTGGTTGTAATGGTTAAGCCAAATTGACCCGTCACAACCACCGTATAGGTACCAGCTGCCAGACCGCTGAAAACATTGCTGCTTTGGTCAGGACCGCCGTTCAGGCTGTAGGTGAAAATGCCGTTCAGGCCGGTAGCGGCAACGGTGATCTCGCCTGTATTCTCGCCATTGCATAGAATTCCGTTCGTTTCTGAAGCAGCTGCAGCGAGGTTGTTGACAATGATATTTATGTTGAAAACTGCATCATGTACCCAGGCATCGTTGTTCTGGTCTAGGGCATCAAAGTGGAACTCATCCGTGGTTGCCACATCGCCATTGTTGTTGTAAACCAGCACGTTGTTGTTGATATCCTCTTGCGTAAAGTTATCGCCAAGTGCAAGTGGAGTACCGTTCAACGTCAGCGTACCATGCTGCGGAAGACTGAGGAGCGTGAATACGCCCAGTCCCGGGATGCCACTGATTTCCATGTCCAGATGGCTTTGCAGGATGGCGTCGCTTAAGCCAGATCCAACATTGAGGGGGCTGTTGACCAAAATATTGCCGGCAGCAATGACCTCCGGGAAACAAAATGAAAGGCTCCAGGCCGTGATTGCGCCACCATCTTCATCCGGATAGTTATCGCCCATCACAAATTTCCAGGATCCCATGGCATTTTTCCCAAGCATCGTCCCGAGTGATCCGATCGGCTGGAAGGTACCATTCAAGGCTGGAGGGGTGGCGTTGCATTGTCCTTCGAGGACAGCAGCATTTTGTGCCGCCTGATCGTCGAAAACCAGATTTCCATTTCTGCCAGAGCAGCCATAATTCACCGCAGGATCGCCAGGCTGGTCAAACAATTGTACCGTATCGTTGGTCGGAGAAACCAGCCATGCCAATAGATCGCCAACATAAGTATGGTTGAACGTAACACTTACGTTGACATCGTTGATGGGCTTGTTTGGAGCAACCGTCAGGTTGGATTCCACCGGGTTCACCACGGCAGCCACCGGGATGGTTTTTGGCACGTCGGTGCTGCTGAAATTCTGTCCGCAGATGTTCGTA
>JAUSMG010000289.1 GCA_030645295.1 Saprospiraceae bacterium
CCCCATGATCTCCAACACGTTGCGCCGTTGCTTGAAACCCATGATTTCCAACACGTTGCGCCGTTGCGTGAAACCCCATGATTTCCAACACGTTGCGCCGTTGCGTGAAACCCCATGATTTCCAACACGTTGCGCCGTTGCGCCATTGCGTGAAACCCCCATGATCTCCAACACGTTGCGCCGTTGCGCCGTTGCGTGAAACCCCCATAATCTCCAACACGTTGCGCCGTTGCGCCGTTGCGTGAAACCCCATGATTTCCAACACGTTGCGCCGTTGCGCCGTTGCGTGAAACCCCCTAATTCCCTTTTGGGTGACAGGTATAACAAGCCGTACTCGTATAACTGTAACCCGAAACATCATCATGTTCATCCGCCAGATCTCCGGCGTTATTGTGTTCATGGCAATCCACACAACTGAATGCCTTGAAATTTCCTGCAGTGGTATGGCAATCTGTGCATTGGTTCCATTCCCCTTCGTGCTTGCCACTGTAAATCGGAAAATACGTCTGATCGTGTTGTGTAAAGTTATTCGCTGGCCAACCGGAGTCTGTGCTATGGCAGACATTGCAGTCGGTCGGGAAATTGCCGGTTTCATGATCGGGGCTTATAGTTGCCTGATAATCATCCGCATGGCACGCAAAACATTCCGTGGGTGTATTTGTAAAATTACCCCCGGTATGGCATTTCGTGCAGTCGTTTATCGCGTGTCCTTTGGTCAGTGGAAAAAACAAATGATTTGCCCCTCCAGCCGTCCAAAACCAATCTGAACCTGCAGGATCATGGCAAACAACACAGTCTGTCGAATAGCCTGCTGCTTTATGGTCAGGCATCGTCGTTGCATTGTAAGTCTCCAAATGACAATTGACGCAATCATTGCCGATGCGGTCAAACCGCAATGCCGTCTCCGAGCGATGGCAGTCCGTACAATTGGCAGAAGCGTGTACCCCAAATAACGGAAACCCATTCTCTACATGGAGTTGCGTGATATTATCCACCAGCCAATGGTTCGTGCTATGGCAGCGCGCACAATCCCTGCCTGCTGTTTGCTGGTGAAGATCAACATGACAAGAGATACAGTCCGAACTTGCTTCCGCAAAAACAAGGCTTTCGTGACAGCCCCGGCAATCGACGCTGGCATGTATTCCCGTCAATTCAAAATTGGTTTTGTCATGCTGAAAACGAGGCGTTTCGGTTGGACCAACTAGCGCTGTTCCTTCCCAAAAATCTGCAACAATTTCCCATCCCTCCGAAGAGTGGCAGGCAGCACAGTTGATCTTCAATGCCGCGCCGTGTGGACTTTGCGAAAAAACGTTCGCAGAAAACCACAGGAATAAAGTGATTGACAACAGACTACGCATTATGTTTAATTGCCTTAAACCTTCCTCACCCTTCCATTTAACAACTCCCATTCCTTATTTCGAGATTCACCCCCAATATGGTTGCCAAAGGCGGTCATTTTTTCAGACAAATTTCTGACAAAGGGGCAAAATCCACTCCTGGACAATTTCCAAAATGGAGACCTATAAGGTTTCCAAAAACCTTATAGGTCTTGGAGTAAAATAAAGATGCCCCGTAGTATGCCCAAAATCACTTGTGGCAGACCACACATTCAAAACTGTCAAATTGATACTGGACAAAAGTTTTGCCCCCTTGTGTGATTTCCTTGTGACAAGCCTCGCAGGCTACTTTTACGTGCTTGCCATCAAGTTTGAATTTCGTTTTGTCGTGGTCAAATTTGTCCATTTCCCAGGTATCAAAACTGTGACACCTTGCACAATCCGTGACGCCAGATTTCTCAAACTGCCGGTTGTGTTCATCTTCATGGCAACTTGAACAGGTAGCCGGCAGGCCGGCAAATTTCCCGTATTTGAAACCCGGTTCAGGTTTGTGGCAGTCGCGACAGGCGGTTTTTTCATGGACACCCTGCAATTTGAACTCGGTTTTGCTGTGGTCAAATTTGCTGTCCCGAAAACTAGACGTGACGTGGCATTGGTCGCAGGTTTTGTTTGGATACCACTTTTCGGCGATTTGACTTTCGTGCGGGTCATTGTGGCAATCCACGCAGCGTTCGCCAATTTGCCTGAATTTCCACTTGTTCTTCGATGGCGGCGTACTGGAAAGATCATCCTCCTTCAAATGACAGGAGAAACAAGGTGTTGCCAGGTGCGCTCCTTCGAGTTTATACTTCGTTTTAGCGTGGTCCTCGATGGTGAAAACGCTGCCCAGGAACCCATCCACCGTGTGACATTTCGAGCAGTCCGGACTGATGGTGTTGACCGCAAATTGCTTGTCGTGATAGTCCTTGTGGCAATCCGTGCAATTTTTGAAGGGCAGCGGGTCGGTCATTTTTTCCGAGATGTGGCACTTCCGGCAGTCCACCGCAACGTGCTTGCCTTTGAGTGCGAAAGCCGTTCTGTCGTGGTTGAATTTGTCCAGATCCCCTGTTTTTCGCCAGCCGCTTTCGTTATGGCAGTCCACACATTTTCCGCCAAATTTCCCTTCGTGCGGGTCTTTGTGGCATGTCTCGCAATCGTTGGTCAGGACGCCCAATCTGTCCTGAAAAATATGGAGCGGCGTGGCGATATCCATTTTGTGGCATTCCCGGCAATTCACTTTTTGGTGCCTGCCTTTTAAGGGGAAATGCGTTTTGCTGTGGTCAAATTTTTTCAGCCCACTCTGGTCGGTGAAGGATTGGGCCGTATGGCATTCTTTGCAATTCGTGCCGAGTTGACCCTGGTGCTCATCTTTGTGGCAATCCACACAACTTTTGAACGGCACGTCGGCAAATTTTTGAAATTCCTGGCCGTTGCGCGTTTCTTTTTTGTGGCACTCGATACAGGCCACATCCCGGTGTTTTCCCGTGAGCGGGAAGTCTGACTTGTCGTGATTAAATTTTTTTGCGGGCTTAAATTCCTCGGCGTTGTGGCATTTTGCGCAATCTTTGCCGAGCGTTTTTTGGTGCACATCCTGGTGGCAATCAATACAGTTTTGCCCCAGGCCCAGGAAAGTTTCTTTCTTCTTTTTCAACTCGGGTTCGAGCACAAAATCAGCAGTGTGGCAACTGCGGCAATCAATTTTTTTGCCTTTGCTCGACCATCCGCTTTTGTGCCTGCCGGTCAATTCGTAGCCCGTCAAATTGTGGTCGAAGGTGTTTTTGTCAAAACGAACCATATCGAATTTCCGCCCGTGGTGATCACTGTGGCATTTTGCGCAATCTTTCCCCTTTACTTCCCAAGAGGCGTGGAAACCTTCATTTCGGTCCACCCTTGATTTGATCTCTTTATGGCAATCGAGGCATTTAGCATTGGAGACCTTACTCCCGAGGTCATGGCATTTTGTACAATTGGACATCCCTTCCAAATCCTTGTGGGCATTGGATAGTTCGCCGGGCGAGAGTTGCGCCACGGCCCTTCCGGCCAGGAAGCTGAAAAGTAGGATGGAAATAATAATGCGCATTTTCTCTGCTTGATTTGCAAAACCTATGTGTTTAAAAATAGAATGCTATTCATTTACTATGTTTTTTCACCGTGTACCCAAATCGCTTGGTGATCTCCACCCCTGCCTTCTGCAAAAACTGCGTCGGCAACTCACCGCCTGCAAAAATATACACCAGGTCATTGTCCAGGGACAGTGGTTCCGGATCTTGCTCTGTCGCCAAAACGATTTTATCCGGTTCGATCCGAACAAGATTGCTCTTCAGTTTAACCTCGATCATTCCTTTCCCAATAGCAATATCCAGTTTCTCCCGGTTTTTGGGCTTCAACCTGCTGAATGCCTCGCTCCGGTAACTGAGTATCACGTGGTTCTGATCGGACAGTGAAAGTGCCGCCTCGATGGCAGAGTCTCCTCCGCCTACGACGACCACCCTTTTCTCCTGGACATTTTCAGGTTCCAAAAGCCGATAGGTCACTTTTTCAAGCGTTTCGCCGGGGACGCCCAATTTCCTGGGACTCCCACGCCTTCCGATGGCCAATAACACGTTTTTAGTTTTCAATTCCTCTCCTTTGAGGGTCATTACCTGAAAGCAGTCGCTCAAGGATTGAATGCTCTCCACTTTGGTGTTCTCGCGGATGTTAATGTTGTTTTTCGCCATCACGGATTGCCACAAATCAAGCAGTTCGGTTTTGCTGGTGTCAAATAATTTCACTTTTCCGTGCAAGGGCAAATCCATGGGCGCCGTCATCACGATCTTGGAGCGGGGGAAATTGAACACCGTTCCGCCCAATGAATCCTGTTCGAGGGTCAAAAAATTCAACCCGTGTTTTTTGGCAGTCAAAGAAGCGGCAATTCCCGCCGGGCCCGCGCCGATGATGATCAGATCGTACATCGAAGGATCCTTTTTGAACCCCGATTTGACGATACTCAGCACGGCGGCCTCGCCTTGTTCCACGCTGTTTTTGATCAGGCCCATGCCCCCCAATTCGCCAGCGATGTAAATGCCTGGTACATTCGTTTCAAAATCCTGGTTGACGTGCGGCAGATCCACGCCCCGTTTTTCTGTCCCGATCACCAGAGAAATGGCTTCCACCGGACAAGCGTGAAAACATGCACCATGGCCAATGCACTGGGAAGCATTGATCAGGGTTGCTCGGCCATGTACGATGCCGATAATATCTTTTTCGGGGCAGGCTTCGATACAGGCGCCGCTTTTGATGCAGGTCCCCAGATCAATTACCGGGTGAAGTGATACCGGCTCGAAGGTCCCCTCCTGAATCGCCTTTTCAATTTTGGCTTCGGCCGCTTTGGAAGCCTTCCCCTCCTTCCGTAAATAGAGGTACACGACCACAAAGCAGAAGAAAAAAACGACCCCGTATATGATGATCTGTTCGAGTAACATTTCAGGTGATTAAAAAATCCAGCGATAGCCAAAAGCAAGGGTTACACCAACATGTATAACCATGATAATCAGCATGATGAGTGCAAAAGGTAAATGAGCAACGTGCCAGTATTTGAACAGTTTCTGCATGGTCAGCAAGCGCTCTATACGGTGGTTTAAGGAGATTTCATTTTGAACCAGAGTCACTACTTTTTTAATGTCCGGCCTGGTCAGTCTGTTTGCATGGAGCACATTTTTCACCTGCTGAATGGTCCTTTTGTCTCCAAAGTACTGGCTGAAAAAGCCGCCGCCAGTTTTAATGGTTGCCGCTTCCAAAATAGACTGTTGGCTTGCCTCGTCCAATTGATACGAACCTTTCAGGATTTCCTCCAGGTTGACCTTCATGGCCTTGACCTCATGCAGACTCAACTCACGCCCTTCGATCGTGCGGGGTATCTGGATGTAAATAAACCTGCCCACTACACCGCTCGCTACCACAGCCACCATGCTCCAAAAACTGACCGAAACCAGTCCGCCAAACTTGAAAGCAGTGTGAAACAATATCATTACCGGCCCCAGGCTGCACAGGAAAATGTGAAACTCCAGCCAGTATTTCAAGCGCCCGAACCGGTGCAAAAATTTGTATTTTTTCTTGGCGATGTAGCCTAAAACCCCAATCAGGATCAGAAGCGTTCCGACAATGCCCAAGCCATGCCCAAAAACTCCGCTGGGCTTAAACCAGTTGTGGTCCGGATGGTAAAATCGCTCTTCCAGCGGGGTGCTGTAATAAGGAATCCCCTTGTACAGGAGGAAAATGGTGGTCAAAAAGACAATACTAATCAGGGTTCCGATGTAAATCCGATGGACCAGTGGGGACATAAACCGCTTTATCTATTGCTGTGTTGTGAATGGTTCGAGTAAAAATGCTGAAATGGTTGCCAGAGCCTGGATTTTTTTGGCCCAATCAAAGACGGCTTAACAAACCACCCTAAAAAATGGACTTCCAGCCGCCAGGTTAGTGATCAGTCCTATTAAGACGGTGGCTATTTTCCCAATAGAGCGCAATATAAGCACAAAACAACGCAAATCCCAACGAAACCAGTGACCGAAATTACGGGGTACAGTGATCTGAGTCACCGGCCGTTCGTCGAATCCGGAGGACTTTTATGGGTTGAAATCTTCCTGAAATTTGCTGCAATCCCATAAAGGATGCCCGATTGAATTCGGCATCAGACCAAAAACTACACCCTCGTGGCAACCATATTCAATGTTGTCACGAATAATATACGGGTACAATGAACAAGAACCGGTTTGCTCAAATCATTGAGGGTTGCCGCCGCCATGACCGTGCATTTCAAAAGGAGCTGTACCAACTCTTTTATCAATACACGCTAAAAGTGGGGCTAAATTATGCTGCTTCCCTGGAGGAGGCCCGGGAAATCGTGAAC
>JAUSMG010000297.1 GCA_030645295.1 Saprospiraceae bacterium
CCGTGAAGCGTCTCGCCACCCGAAAGTTGACATTGATAAAATAGCACACCTTGTGGCATCGAAGCCGTATTCACCATCAGCATTGATTGGCCTTCTCCGAATCTTTCACTATAAACCACTCTGCCAGAAACATCAATAATGCTCAAGGTTTTGATCACTGTTCCTTCGGGGGCAAAGAACCGCACTTCGCTCTCAAAAGGGTTTGGCTGCACACGAAGCCCCTCTGAGGTTAAGGTTTCATCGGTTTCTGCTGACCGTTCTCCGCCAGGTCTTCCACCAGTCCCTGACTCGGCCTCAAGTGGGTGGTACACACCATTGAGTACATGGTCGAGCACTTTTGCGTTTACGGCCACAGTGCTGTTATGGGTCATCAACGGAGCAATTTGAGCGAACTCTGCCGTCGTGAGGTGGTAGGCATCTCGTCCGGCCAAGCCCGCATTTATTAGTACAGTGTAGTAGGCGATGAAGTCCAGTGTTTCCGTACTCGCACCCGTTATCTGTTGCAAGTATTGTTGGGCGGTGATGTAGTTACCAAGGGAAGCGTAGGTAGCGGCGAGTATCCGCTTGTCTTCCTGTTGGTTACGGTTGGTCAGCAAAGCAATGGCTCGGGCAGTGCCGGGCAGGTAGAGTGAATCAGCCACCGCATCGGGCGACATCCGCACATAAGCATTGAGCAATTCATTGCGGTAAGGCAGTGCGGAGCCCGAGGTGTTGTACTTCACCATGAGGCTATTGCAATAGGGTGGGTTGGGACAGGGGTCTTCTATGATGCAATTCGGTATTGGAGATTGAAATTCACCTTCGAGTTTCGTGACTTCTGGTTCTGTATAACATAGCAGTATAGAACCGCTATTTTGCCCAGTTTGCTTCCTTTCATAGTAAGTAAATGTCGGGTTGCTCCGAATATCCAACAGGGGAGTGCCACAATCCCAAACGAAGCTATTATCTGGGAAATAAGATGCATCAAATGGGCTAGCTTGGTCGGGAAACACCCCCATTACATTCCAAGAAACATCTCCAACGCCCCCCTGATATGTATTACAGTGGGTCTGTAAAGAGGCGTTGTCCTCCTCGAACTGGTTGGCAATATTGAAATCGGTGAAGGTATTGAACTCCACTGTCGCACCACCAGTACCAAGTGAGTTGTTGATGATGGCGCCATACGAAATATAGCCTGCATCAGAATCAAATTGGTTGGCACTCAGCGTGATGCCCTGGGTACTCTTGGTAAACACGCCCGCCGGAGTGCCGCTTTTGATGTCTTCCTGCGGAGGGATATTGCTGTATTGGCAAGCGCTGATGAAAGGCGTGATATTGCCGCGCACATTGAGTCCCTGATACACATTGTCCATTTTTGCGCCCGTAAAACTAAAGGTACTCGCAGCGCCTGAGGCATCAGGAACAAAGCACCACATGGCCAATAGCAGTAAAAAGGTGAAAGGGAAAAGGGCTACCCCCCCGCCTAAAATCAAGGTAGGGGATTTTTGGTTGTCTGTGCGCTTGGGAGCGCAGCATTGGGAAGACTGAATGTTTTTCATTGTTAAAATTTGGTGAGAATAAGATAAAATGAATACCCAGCCAGTCGTTGCCGACTGACAAAACTTTCCAAAAAACTGCTGCAAGTAAGTGGTGTGGATTAGCGTGATTACGGTAAAGCTTTTTGACTTTTGGATTTTAAATCTTTGGACAAAACTTTAGAAGCCCAAGTTTCATTATCCTCATCAGAAGCCCTACAAAAGATTAACCCGCCTTTGTTAAAACTACGGCGGGTAAAAAAGCAGGTAACCTGGCTGTGCCCCCGTGTACACGATGGAGAAATTCGGAGCGAAACGCACACGAAAGTATTAAACACAACTTAAACGGCCAAACATCGCGCAAAGATTTAACGTTAAACACCCTGGCAAAGCGCACTTGATGCGGACGGGTCTCGTCAAGAAGACAACTCCGATTCAGCTTGATTACGCAGATTCAATAGTACAATCTTCATTTCCACCGATCCCCTACCCCAAAGCGCCCAATCCATCTTTTTTATTTGGCAGTTTTGACTTTTGAATGACCAATGTCCAAAAGGCAACACCCAATTTACTACTCCTTTACACACTTGCCGCTCCTTAACATCACCCCTTCCATTTCTAAACTCCAAAAATAAATGCCTGCGGGCAGCGACGCTGTTCCGATTTCCACGCTCCCGGAAAACTTTTGCCGACGTACCACATTTCCAATAGGACTAAAAAGCAGAAAGGTACCTGGCGCCGAAAGCGGGTCACTCCTTATATATATGGCCTCATGAAAAGGGTTGGGGAATACCGCTATGCCATCCGCCGCGTTAGGGGCATCGGTCGTGGAAATGGTGGAATAGATGGTGTCGCAAGGGTATGGCACAAAATGAAAAGCCGTGTCGGGGGTTTCAAAGCAACGTAGGCCCCCAACCTCCAGCTCCCACATTGCAAATTTTGGTGCAAAAAGCGATTCATTGCCCACTCTTTCGAATATCCGCCTTCCCCAGTCATAGAAAATGCCATGACTTATGTGCCAGACTTTAAGGCTCCCTCCATTGATTGCTATGCTGCTGATAGAGTCCACCCTGATGGTATCTGCAAAAAGTGCGTTCCCTTCATTGTCGAACGACAATACACCGCCAACCACCCAGGTATCTCCTACTTCTGCCGTAAAATCGTAGAGCATTTCAAATTGGTTTGTCACGGTGCTGTAGAAAAACACCGTATCGTTCTGCGTATAAATATACGTCGGGCTGGGGAGCGGCCCAATGGACGAGTGAACCAATTTGCTGCACCACTTGCCCTGATAGTTTTCCTTGGCAACCGATTCTGTGACATGGGGGATAACCTTTAGTGCAAAATTCAATTCACTGTAGTACCACTTCGCCCCCACCGGAGCGAAGTCGGAGCCTTGGGCGGAAAGGTTGGTTATGGCCGAGAAAGCCAACAGGTATACGAGTAGGTTCTTTTTCATATTTGAGTGGATTTGCCGTTGAACAATAATGGAAGGAACAAAGCAACTGTGGCTGAACATCAAGTCTAATCCTTCACACACTTCCCGGACTTGAGCATTGCCCCATCCTTTTCAACACCCCAAAAATAAATGCCCGCTGGTAATGAGCGCGTGTTGATTTCCTGGCTTCCAGAAAATTCATGCCTGACGGCAATCCTCCCCAATCCATCAAACAACAAAAAAGTAAGCGGCCCTGACAAGGATTCCGATTTTACAGAGATACTTTCGTGAAACGGGTTCGGAAATACCTCGACTGAATGATACGCGGACAATGTACTTGTTCCCAAATACAAAAGGGTATCACAAGGGTAGGACACAAAATGATAGTCAGCGTCGGCATCGAGGTAGCATCGGATGCCGTATGGGCCGTTCTCGCACAAACAATAGGAGGGGCTTAAAAAGTAGAGGTTGCCAAGCTTCTCCATAATCTCATTGCCCCAGTCGAAGCATCCAACATTAGAAACAAACCAGGTTTGTAAGGTATCTCCGTTGACGACCCTTTGCCCCACGGAGTCCACAAAAACGCGCAGGCTGTCGTTAAACAACCCAAGCCCTTCAATAAGCCAGGTATCTCCGGCCGAAGCGCTGAAATCATAGAGCAGTTCAAACTTTTCGGTAAACTGGCTCCAAAAGAAGGTGGAATCGTTGCGGGTGAAAACATGGCTGGGATTGGGAAGTCCGCAACCTATGGTCAAGCCTTCTATTATTCGGCACATTTGCCCTTGAAAAACTTCTTCCCCAGTGACTTCTACCAATCGAAATTCTTCTGGATAAGGGGAGTCAAAAGAAATTTGCTTGTAATACCATTTCGCCCCGACGGGCGCAAAGTCGGCACTTTGGGCAGCTAAACCGCACAAACAGGAGCAAACCATTAAACATACGAGGAGCAGGTTTTTCATGATGCAAAGTTTTTAGTGGAGAAAAATGACCTGCGAAAAATACACTAAAGGCAACCTTACCATATCGTCATAATGCATGATTGCCAATATGGGCAAAAGTAGCCAAGCGTAACAACTTCGTGGCCATTGAACACCCGGACTATTTAGCATTAAAGATAAACTTCCTGAAGCGTTAATGCCTGATTCCAGCGAATACAGAAGTAAAAACCACCAGATCAGGAGTTTTGTTTGGCTGTTTCAGGCAAAGCGTACCATCTGTCAGCGATCTGGAATGGATTGTCTGAATTTTTTAATTCGGGGAAATAATTGTTGGTAAAACAGCAAAACATGCATGCCTCCCACGCTCAATTACCTGCCACAACCTGACAAAAGGGGTTTATTAACAAAACTTACAGAGGTTTGACCGTTCATTGCTTGCAAATCATTCTGTCGCGCCCTACCTTTGCCCAACTTTTTGATCCGAAATTATATTTCACAACCAAACTACGCGCTATGTCTGAGAAATTGGATAAAATTGATTTGAAGATCCTGAAAATTCTGCAAGAGAACAGCAAGATCACCAACCTGGACCTCTCGAAAAAAATTGGCCTCTCACCTGCTCCCACCTTGGAGCGTGTGAAAAAACTGGAACAGAGCGATATCATTCAGAGCTACCACGCCCATGTGAACCCAACGCAGATGGGCCTGAATGTCAAGACTTTTGTACTGGTGTCATTGGCCTGGAAAAAGGAAAACGCCCTCAACAGTTTCCTCGAAAAGATCGGGAAAATTGACGAGGTTACCGAATGCTATATCATCACGGGTGAAGCCGATTTTCTGATGAAGATCATCTGCAAAGACATCCCTACTTACGAGCAACTGCTCTTCAAGACCATCAGCCAGATCGAAGAGATCGAGCGCCTGAAAACCTTGATGACGCTCTCGACGGTGAAAGACGCAAAACTGTTGCCTTTCAATTACGACGAAAAGTAAGTCTGTCTGCAAGGGTCTTTTGACCTCACCCTACCCCCGGCCCTCCCGAATCTAGCGATTTGGGAGGGCTTTTTGTTTCTGGAAGCATTCAAAAAAAGTTTTTATTGATATTGCACTTCTATTGTTTTTTGTTTCAGACATTTGTCAAAATTAAACAGTACAAAACGTAAATCAATTTCACATGAAAATTCCACTATGGCTCATCGGCCTGCTTTTCGCGGGCTACACAGCTTGGTGCATCAACTACTGGCATTGTAATGTATGCCACTGTTGCGATGGCGCTGCTGCTGCGACGACCGCCACGGAAACTTCCGGCGTTCCACTCTTTAACTGGAACTCCGAAAAGCCCGTGGACGATCCAAAATTTCCTGATTGGAAAAAAGACCTGTTAGCAACCAAAGGACATCAGGGAGACACCCTGGTCATCACTGGTTTTTACCGCGCCAATGAAGCCGGTGGAGAAAAACTGGCCCTGGCCCGAGCGGCTTCCATCCGCGACATGCTTGATCCGGCATTCCCCGCCAACCGGATCAAACTGGCGGCTAAATTGGTGGACGACGACGGCCTTGCCGAAGGCAGCGCCCCGATGATCAGTTCCGACCTCACTTGGCTTAAAATGGTGCTCAAAAAAGAAGACAGCGCCATCATCGAGTCCGATCAGGATGTGATCCTGCTCTTCCCTTACAACTCGACCGAAAAAGAAAGCGACCCGAAAGTGGATGCTTACCTGAAAAATCTGTGCGAGAAGCACAAAGCAACCACTGCGACCTTCTCCGTTGTTGGCCACACAGATGATGTGGGCTCCGATGAGAGCAACATGGCGTTCGGGGCCGCCCGTGCCAAGTCCGTCGAGAGGATCCTGAGATCCAACGGCATTGCTGCTAACCGCATTACCACCAACTCCAAAGGCGAAACCGAGCCTGTGGCGCCCAACGACAATGAGGAGGGCCGCCACCAAAACCGCCGGGTCGTCATTACTGTCAACCGTTAAACATCTAAAACAAACTAGCCATGCTTTCACATATTCTCTTGAATTGCAGTATCATGGACAATCTGCCTACTGCGCTTGCACTTTGCCTTATACCTTTTCTGCTCGGCTGGCTCGCCGCACGTGCTTATTACAAAGTAGGCTGGCTGCGCGATCAAATAACTGAACTCAGTGGACGCGTCAGTACCCTCACCGAAGAATTGACCGATACGCGCATGAAACTCGCAGCTGCCGAGGCCGACAGCGAAGCGAAAGCCGAACAAATCCGCAAACTAAGGAGCGACCTGATCATGTGCGAAGGAGAGCGCATGGCCTTGCGGGAGCAAGCTGCCAATGCTCCTGCCGCGGGAGCAGGCAAAAAAGCTGCAGTGGCCGCTGTGGCCGCCAGTTTCATGTTTGCCGGTAAAAAATGGAAAGCGGACGATCTTAAAATTGTAGAGGGTATTGGACCTAAAATTGAGGAAATGCTCCACGATGCGGGCATAAAAACCTGGAAAGCCCTCTCGAAAACTTCCGCCGACGACCTGAAAGATATACTGGAAGCGGCCGGGCCGAACTTTAATATCCACGACCCCAGCACCTGGGCACAACAAGCTGGTCTGGCTGACCAAGGCAAGTGGGATGAACTTAAAAAATGGCAAGATGAGTTGAATGCAGGGAAGGAATAGCTGCTGTACCGTTTGCCTTTAAAATTTAAACATGAGTCATTCCAAATTTTTGGGATGACTCATGGTATTTTTATGGGATTCAAGGTCCTCAATTTTGTCCAGCCACCCGACATTTTAGCCTAAGCCCATCGGGCAGATTGGTTCCATCCAATGATTTCAGGGTAAATACCAAAAATGCGGTTGACTCAGGGCGGCTTTCCAAGCGCCTCAAGGCCTCCTTAGCGCGTTCCTTCAGCCGGATGCTGAAATTACCGGTCTGGTCTGGCGGGAAAAAACTGATGGTGTGAATTGCGTAAGTTTCAAGTGCAAGATTTTTTTCAACTATTTCAAAAGAAACAGCAACCCCGACATTCCTGCGGGCGGGGTTGCTGTTCTCTAAAACCTTGAAAACCAATGACTCCGGCAGATCTGAAAGTTCTGCCAATGTAACAGGACGGCGGTTGGACACAGCCGTGTCGGAAAGTTCAAATCCCCAACCCAATACTGCCTGAGGACGGTCTGCACCCACTTGCGAATGACCGCAAGCACAACTGCCGATGCAAAGTGCACAGAATAAAAAGACAGATTTTGCAAACAGGTTTATTGAATTCATTTTTCAATAACAGTTTCTGTATTCCTGAAGATCTTAATCGGGCTGATGCCAAGGCGGGCACGTGAAATACCCAAGCTGAATGGCTGATTTCCTTTTTGCGGGTCAATTGGTACGGGCACAAATTGAAGCTGTAAATCGGCGGGATTCAATTGCTCTCCTCCCTGCTTCAGTCGCCGTACAGTTTCCGTTAAGTCAACGATGTAAGTCAGTTTTTTCTTATCCTGAGGATCATGCCCTTCGTGAACAGCTTCCCCGGCAGCAAAGAAGGCAAAACTTCCCGCATAGTGCGGATCATCCATAGGCGTTTCTGTATTTGCATTTGGAAGGTTTAAGAATACGCGCACAAAGTACTCGCTGGTAGTCGGTGCATCCATTTCTTCCAGGGTGAGCAGCACCCGATCATCAGAAGCCACATTCATCACCTGATCGAGCATGGCCGCCTCCAAACGGATGGGCTGGCTGAACGCTTTTTGGTCATTGAGTTGGATACGCTGGGCCACTTCTACCCTCTGTTTGAAGTCAAGGCTGACCGAGGCGCCTTTCTGCACGATGTCCTGGAATTTTTTAAAATCGCTTTTATTCATGCCAGCAAAAGGCTCGGTACTGATACTGCTACTAACCGGACTGATCTCATATTGATACGAAAGCAAGGGCATCAGGATTGTGGCTAACACGCTGGTATCCACAGGATTGCAATTTTTGTCGGCGAACATGCCTGTGTAGTTGTGGTTTTGCCATGCCGGGTCATTGGTATTGGCGTGGTTGCGCAAGATGTTCCACTCATACCAGCAATAGTCAACCATACAGTGGTGCATATAAAAAATGGGGTCTAAGGCCGCTGTCGGCACAGAGCACATGTTGCCGCATACATAGCCATGGATGTAGTTGTGGGGCCCGGACTCCAATTGACCGCTGGAGAAATTGCTGCCTGCGAAAGTTGTGAAGTCAGGCAGATTCAATATATTGTTCAAGTTCGTAGGCCCTACAATTCCGTCAAATGCCGGCACTGCCATTGTATTGCGAGAATTATCATAGAGCGGGTTGGCCGCATTGCCCATAAATTGAGTGGGGAAATTGGGGTAGTTTGACCAGTTCCAATAGGGCAGCCCCCAATTTTCTGCCCCTGCCCCTGCCTGTGCACGGCAAATTTGCTCAAAGTTGAACAAATAAGCGCGGTGCCAACTGAAAAAATGCCAGCTTCCATGTGCACTGCCGCAGTAGTTGGCGTGGATCAACCTTTGGTATTCCCAGCTGCATGGATTGGAAGCAGGAAGTGCTTTCATGGCAGAAACAGCCGCTTTGTAAATGTTGATGTCCGCGTCCACTAAAGGCTCACCCGTTCGTAGAAAGCGGCGAATCGGTCTGTTTTTTATTTTTTCGAGGCAGCCTTCACAGCCGCCTGTCAGTGAAGCGAGCACAATGCCCGCAATACCGGAGGCCGTAACACCTATGAATTTGCGACGGCTCCATGTCGGGAAAGTCGGGTAAGGTTCCATTGTCTGAAATATTTGAAAAGGTGAAAAAATCGAAGAAGCCCAGCGTTGGCGCAGCTGGCAAAATTTTTCACGAAAAAGCGTACGGGATTGGCGGGCGAAAATTACTAAAAGAATGATTATATTTTGTTTTTCAGATTTAAATCTCGAAATTTTAACTTAATGCAAAAGTATTATAGGCTATTTTCGCAAAATATCATTGGGTTATTTTTTTGAAATCCTATTTAAAATCAAGAACTGTGGCAACTTCCGCTAACCAGCAATTGAAAAATTCACGTGATGTTTAGGAAATTGTGGTGTAAAAGCAGAATTTCCGAACTTTCGCCCATAAAATCATCTGCCATGCCCAAACTCGACGAACAACTCAAAGCCGCCATCGCCCGGATGCCCGTGGCTGAAAAAGATAAAATGCTGCTGCGTCTCGTTGCAAAAGACGAAAAACTCGTTCGCAGACTAATTTTTGAACTGATAGAAGGCGGCGAAACCCGCGACGAACGCGCAGCTGCACTGCGGGAAGAAATTGCGAAAGATCTGGCCAAAGAGAAGGCGGATTACCTCACCCCCGGATACTTGCTATTGTATTTGCGTCATTGGAATGCTCGTATCAATGAGCATGTGCTGGCTACCAAAGACAAATCAGGGGAGGTATCGCTCGTACTTTTTATGCTTGCCGAGGCATTTCGATTGCACCACAAAATGCTTCGAAAATTTAATGAAAAGCGTAGCGACACGTTGGCTCCGTATGTGGTGAAGCGCACGGCAGCCATTTTGAATAAAGCAAAAAAACTGCACGAAGATTATTTTATCGAATTCCGTGCTGATGCGCAGGAATTGCTGGAGCATATCTGGTCGTTTCGACCCACGGCGGTGCGGGCGGAGGAACAGGGGCTGATGCGTAGTTGGCAGCAGTAGCAGTTGGCAGTTGGCAGTTGGCAGTTGGCAGTTGGCAGTTGGCAGTTGGCAGTGGCAGTGGCAGTGGCAGTTGGCAGTGGCAGCAGGCGGCAGTTGGCAGTGGCAGCAGGCAGGCCATCCAAGCTCGACAGCCCCTGCCTACTGCCACTGCTACTGCCTACTGCCCAATGCCTACTAAAACGGACACCCATCACAGGGCGCGGTTTTAGGCTTGGCTTGTGGCTTGGAATTGCTGATTTCGCTTGTTCCGATGATGCGAAATTCCGTTCGGCGATTGAGTTGGTGCTGCGTTTCTTCACATTGCACCCCATTGATGCATTTATTCACCAATTTGGTTTCGCCGTAGCCATGAGGGCTGAGGCGTTCGCGGGCGACTCCTTGTTTTACCAGCCATTCCACAACAGCTTTGGCACGGCGTTGGGAGAGCTGGAGGTTGTATTCATCTGAGCCGCGTGCGTCTGTATGAGAGGCTATTTCCACCTGAAATTCCGGGTTTTGCCGCAAGGTCTTCAGCAGTTTTTTCAGCTCTGGAAAGGAGGCTTCGCTCGGATCGACGCGTTGAAATCATAATATAGATTGACCAAGAAGCCTTCCGAACCACGCTCCCAAGTACTTTCTCCGGGTTGGCTGGGAGATCCGTTGTCATAGAGAATACCTTCGCGCACCGCAAGTCCATCACCCAATTCAAAATTGGCGGGTGAGTCATCCGGGTTTTCATAAAGGCCGGTCAATTCATTGTAGCGCGGACCAGGGTTAGCCGTTTCTTTTTCAGGAATTTCCACAATAAAGCCCTCCGCGTCACGGTAAGGCTCCAGGTTCAGGTTTGCCTTGAAAGCAGGGTTTTGTGAGAGATTTTTGGTGCAAATTCCTTCGGCCACGCCTGCAATAAAGCCATCCTGCACCGCCCGGAGCGTGTAGCAACAATTTTTGTCCAGTTTGAATTTGAACCTGCCGTCTGGGCCAGTGATCAAAGGCTCCGGGGCGATTTTGCCACAATCGTTGGTCAGGATCAGCTTTGCGCCAATGGCTGGAAAACCATCCCGCATATCGAATACCATGCCCTGCACACTGAAATTCCCCAGTTTATTCAGCCCGATTTCAATACGGGTGATCTGACCATTTTTGGCGCCTTCCCTGGCTGTGCATCCGGTTTTAAGGGCTGCCTCGTAGCCTTTTTTCGCGGTCGAGAAATCAGCGCATTCCGCATGACGCATATCAAAAGCTACAATGCCGTCAGAACTCGTAGTGAGGGTAAGATTTGTAAGTGAATTGAGCACTGCAGCACCGCTGACAGGTTTTAGTGTTTGGCTGTCAAAAACGTAAATTTCGACGGGTGCAGCATTTTTAGAGAACCCATAAATGTCGTCACGGCCTGCACCGCCATCCCGGTCGGAAGTAAAAAAGCCCCAGGAGAGGTCGCCGCCAAAGCAAATGCCAAAATCGTCGCGGGTGGAGTTGAGCGGCGCCCCAAGGTTAATGGGCAGATTCCAATCCTTGTTGCCTTTGGGTGTGCTGTAAAACAGATCAAGACCACCGAGTCCAAGGTGGCCGTTCGAGGCAAAATAGAGTCGCCCGTTGGGGTCCATAAAGGGAAAGATCTCGTTGCCTTCGGTATTCACTGTAGGGCCAAGGTTGATGGCGGTACCCCAAACACCCTTGTTTAATTCGCTGTAATACAGGTCCATACCACCAAAACCACCTGGTCGATTGCTGGCAAAATAGAGCCGTTTATTGTCCGGACTGATGCTCGGGTGGGAGGAATTGTATTCTGCAGAATTGAAGGGAAGACGCGTCAAATTTGACCATTTGCCTTCAGCATTGCGCTGGGCAGAGAAGATGTTGAGTTTAACCAACCCTTCCTCGCTGCGCCCGGTATTGCCATCGTCGAAATTGTTTCGGGTAAAATAGATCGTTTGACCGTCGGGGGAGAGACTTACGGCTGCTTCGTTGAACCGGGTATTGACACTGTTCGAAAATTTTTCCAGTCGGGCCGAGGAAATGGCGCCAGGCAAGTCCGTTTTGAGCGCCGTGGCATAGAGGTCGGAGAATGGATTTCCGGTCCACATGGAAGTGCGTTTGATCGCCGTGCCAAGGTCACGATCGCTGGCAAACACAAGTTGGCCATGAACGATACTGGGACCAAAGTCATCGAAGGAGGAATTACAAGGCAGGTGGGTGATCTGGTAAATCCCCTTGTTTTTGGTCAGCAGCTCCTCCTCCATGTCGCAGGCTTTGGCGAGGAACTGGCCACGGGCATCGTCAGGGGCTTCTTTTTCGTATTGTTTGAGCCAAAGTCTTGCTACGTCGCACTTGCCATTGGCTTGCAGCATCATACCGTAATAAAGTTTATGTACCGGCTTGGTATTGGGAAGCCGCACGATTTGACCGTACCAGTATTCTGCGTTCTCGGTGTCATTTATCTTCCGGTAGCACTCGGCAAGGCCGATTTTGGCCTCTGGCAGGTCCTCACGTTGAAGCACTTGCTGGTATCCCACGATCGCGGTCATGTAATCGAGGTCTTGCATGGCCTCGTTGGCACGTTTTAGACGAGTGGATTGGGCGACGAGAAGCGCAGGGAGGAGTATAAGAATAGGTATAAGTATGCTTTTCATTGCCAACGCTTTTTGGTTTTGCGGTTTTATATTTTCCGGTTTTGCATTTTGCTGTTATTAGTCTTTAAAAATATCTGGGCGACGCAACCTGTTTTACCTTGACATCAAATTCATATCCCAGGATGATCTCGAAAGAATTGCTGCTGGCGTTTCGAAGTTTACTGAGGGTGATATCATAAGATGCGCCAAAACGCATACCGTTTCTCAACGACCAGGCAAACCAAAGATTGGCGGAGTCATGCGAAGATTTTCCAGAAAATGTCGTGCGATACGATGTGCCGACCCAGAACAACTGACGAAACAAAACTGCAGCGCCTAAGTTTGCCGACATGGGTGCTCCAACGTTTTGCCCAGCCACTTCTTTTTTTACATCGCTGAGAAAACCGGCGCTTTGTACCAATAAACTGGGGCGGAAAACGAGCTGATCGCCTTGGAGTGGAAATGCAGCACCCGTCGTTAAATAGAGGCTGCGATAATTTTTGGCAAAAATTCCTTCTGTATCGTTTTTGGTTTTGCGCAAATCGTGTTCCAGAATGTGCGGACAGCCGAGTCCGAGGTAGAATTTTTCACCGTACAAATACGCCCCTGCCCCAAAATTGGGCAACCAACGCGATTGGTTTTGGGAAAAGGAAGGATCGTCAGAATGCTCGACGGTGATCTCACTGAATTTGCCGCGCCAATTGGCTACACTCGCCTGGAGTCCGAGCGAGAGTTTGAGTTTTTTACTCGCACCTACCTGCATCCGGTAAGCGTAGGACGCACCCATATCGGTGGAGCCACCGGGGCCTATTTTATCGTTTGAAAGGGAGAGACCTACCCCAACGCGTTCGTTTCTGAGCGGCGAATGGGCTGTAACCGTTTGTGTCACCGGAGCGCCATCGAAGCCGAGCCATTGCTGTCGGTGGGAGAGGTTGAGTGTCAGGTGTTCGTTGCTGCCTGCATAGGCGGGGTTGAACACCAGACTGTTGAAATGGTAATTGGTAAGCATCGGGACTTGCTGCGCCAGGACAGCGACCGACCAGATTATGCCCCATAGGAACAATAGGAGGCGAAATTTTCTCATGTTGAATCAGTTTTTGGAACGCGGGAACGCGGATTACGCCGATACTGCGGGAACGCGGATTACGCCGATACTGCGTAACGCGGATTTTCGCAGATTTGATCTGCGGAAATCCGCGTTTGAAAATCCGCGTCATCCGCGTTTCATCTCGTTCTATCTCCTGTCAAATCCTTGCCAAAAGATATCGCTCCTTGAAGTTTAATGCCACAAAGGTCGGGGAAAAAATCAAGGGAAAGTTGTTTGCGCTGAGTATTTGGGGTGTGACTTTGCGTCCGGCATTAAAAAAGACCTTATTTCTTGCTACTTTTGCGCCCGTTTTGGTGATTGGTTCACCAATAAACCATTCACCACTTTATGTCCAACTACCTTTCCGAACTCCGCCGCCGCCGCACTTTCGCCATCGTTGCCCACCCTGATGCGGGCAAAACCACATTGACTGAAAAACTTCTGCTCTTCGGTGGTGCAATCCAAACGGCGGGCGCTGTAAAAAGCAACAAGATCAAAAAAAGCACCGTGTCCGATTTCATGGAAATCGAGCGGCAGCGCGGTATCTCGGTAAGTACCTCGGTGATGGGTTTTGAGTACAGAGACTTGCAAATCAACATTCTGGATACCCCTGGTCACGAAGATTTTCAGGAGGATACCTACCGGACCCTGACTGCCGTGGACTCCGCCATTGTAGTCATTGACGTGGCGAACGGCGTAGAAAAACAAACCGAAAAACTCACCAAAGTCTGCCGGATGCGGGCCACGCCCATCATCTTTTTTGTGAACAAACTCGACCGTGAGGGCAAGGACGGCTTTGATCTGCTGGACGAGATCGAGCAAAAGCTGGACCTGCGCGTTTGCCCGCTTTCCTGGCCCATCGGCATGGGGCAGCGATTCAAAGGCGTATATAATATGTACGAGAAAAAACTCGTACTCTTTAACCCGCACGGCAAACAGGAGGAAGAGGAAATCATTGTATTTGAGGACCTTACATCGCCTGATCTGGAAAAACACATTGGTGAAAGTGCCGCCCGCGAACTGCGCAGCGATGTGGAAGTGCTGGAAACCGTGTATCCTCCATTCAACAAAGAAGACTATCTCGCCGGGAAAATCTGCCCGATATTTTTCGGTTCTGCGGTGAATAACTTTGGCGTAAAAGAACTTCTGGATTGCTTTGTAGAAATTGCCCCCACTCCCCTACCCCGCCATGCCGAAGAGCGCGAGGTTAAACCGGAGGAGCGAAAAATGAGCGGCTTTGTGTTCAAAATATTTGCGAACATGGATCCCAAACACCGCGACCGCATCGCGTTTTTGCGCATTTGTTCAGGCAAATTTGAACGCAATAAAAACTACCGGCATATCCGTTTGGAGCGCGAATTCAAATTCCCCAATCCTACTATGTTTATGGCGTCGAAAAAGACGCTTTTGGAAGAAGCCTATCCCGGAGATGTGGTGGGTTTGTATGACTCCGGTAATTTCAAGATCGGCGATACGCTGACAGAAGGTGAATTGCTCCATTTCAAAGGCATCCCATCGTTCTCTCCGGAACAGTTCCGTTATGTGGAAAATGCTGATCCGATGAAGCAAAAACAGTTTGTCAAAGGTTTGGACCAATTGATGGACGAGGGCGTTGCGCAGATGTTCACCCGGCAGAGCGACGGTAGACGGATCATTGGAACTGTGGGACAATTACAATTTGAAGTGATCCAGCACCGTCTTGAAAGCGAGTACAATGCGAAATGCCGCTATGAAGCCGTAAGCCTGCACAAAGCCTGTTGGGTCAGTGCGGAAGACCCGAAAGCAATGGCTGAATTTCTGGACCGTCGTAAACGCGACATTGCCAAGGACAGCGAGGGGCAACTTGTTTTTCTGGCCGAAACGCCTTGGATCCTGCAAACCGCGCAAGAGAATTTCCCGAAAATCAAGTTTTCATTTACCAGCGAGGGTTAAGCTTCATGTTCTTAACCAGACATGTAACTCCAGTCCCTCGGGACTACCCCATTCGAGTCCACTCATTCGTTTATTCCGCGTAATTTGACTGAGATATTCTTACTTTTCGTCCAAATGACAAAAACCCGACACTTTTTTACGGCTTTTTCATAAAACACGGAGAAGCGAAAATTGTCGACAGTGTATCTTGCCCCCATAAAACTGCCAACTGCCAACTGCTACTTTCCTTTTTAATCCCTTGCAGCGCCCTTTAGCTCTAAATGGCGACATCCGGTTTTCATTTTTTTTATTCACCAAACCTTCTCATCCCATGCGTTTAGCATCCTTTTTGCCGATGCTTCTGCTCGCGTTTAGTATTCCTGCCGCGGCGCAGAACTGCCAGATCTTTGACCTCACGGCCACGGTCGTTCAGGTCAACCCGATCAACTGCCAGTTTTTCGTTTCCATTGATTTTCAGCACAATGGCACGACCAATCAGTATACCGTTTCTGGCAACGGTACCAACTACGGTGTTTTTCCGTACGCTGCATTGCCCCTCATTTTGGGGCCTTTCAATTCCAATCCTAATGCTCCGACAGTACTTGAATTCATTGTTCAGGACGTCCTTCTGCCCGATTGCAACGATGCAGTACAAATTATTGTGCCTCCCTGCGGGATAGGCCCTTGCGACATCACCAACCTTGCTGTGCTGCCCGGAATTTGCGATCCGACCGGACAGACCTACAGTCTGTTGGTCAATTTTGATGTACAAGTAATGCTTGGCGGAACCTTTGATGTTTGGGCCAATGGCGTCTTGATTGGCAATTTCCCTATTGGTGGTTTGCCACTCCTTATCCCAAACTTCCCTGCCAGCGGAAACCCCAAGGACGTGATCAAAGTATGTATCACCAATCATCCAAACTGTTGCGAAATCCTTGAATTTCCTGCCCCCGACTGCATAAATCAGCCTTGTGGGTTAGTGGATTTATCGGTACAAACAGGAGCTTGTCTTAGCGACAGCACCTACAAGGCAACGATTGATTTTGAGGTGATTGCCCCGGCGGTCGCGGATTCTTTCGCACTTTGGTCCAATGGACAGTTCATTGGGATGTTCGGCATTAACCAATTGCCGCTGGCTCAGGTATTTGAGTGGGATGGCGGACTGACCGATGAAATTAAAATATGCCTTGTAAATGCCGGCATCGTTTGCTGCAAGACCTTAAATTACCCTGTACCCACTTGTCTGCCACTCATTCCTTGTGGCATCAAAAATCTTGTTGTTAAATCAGACACCTGCACCTCCGACAGTACCTTCCTGGCAATCCTCAATTTTGGTGTGAATGACCCCACAGCTGTAGATTCCTTTGACCTTTGGGCCAACGGTGCATTCTGGGGACGGTTTGGCATGGACCAGCTGCCATTGCACATTCCTGATTTTCCCTGGAACGGCTTGATATTCAATCATGTAAGAATTTGTACGGGCAATACGGTTGCCTGCTGCCGGGAATATCAATTCATTGCACCGGATTGTCTTCCATTCGGGCCATGTGAAATAACGGATATCTCCTTGCATACAGGTCCCTGCACTTCGGACAGTACCTATAAGATCACGCTGAATTTCAATGGTACCAATCCTGGAAACGGCACTTTTACCGTGTCTATTCACAATCAACTGATCGACACGTTCAACCTGACTGAACTGCCTTTGGTATTCGAAGTACCCTGGAATGGCCTGATCACGGACTTTATCACCATTTGTATACTCGAAGACACCGTTTCTTCGCCAAACGGCTGTTGCAGAATCAGGCAATTCCCGGTACCTGCCTGCTTGCTTCCATGCAGCATCTTTGACGTAACCCTCGACCCAGGCGGTTGTATTCCTGGCTCGAATACCTACGAATTATTCCTTGATTTTGAGGTGATCAATCCTGGCAACGGTTTCTTTGAGGTTTGGGGCAATGGTGTCTACCTGGGTTTATTCCCGCTTGCCGGGTTGCCCATGGTGATTCCTAATTTCCCTGCCAATGGAAACGATGTGGACGTCATCAAAATTTGTATCAATGACCAACCTGATTGCTGTAAAACCATTGATTTTCAAGGACCTGACTGCGGGGTGCCTTGCGAGATCTTTGACATTTCTGTAGACCCGGGCGCTTGTAACCCGATCACAAATGCTTACGCTCTACACCTCAACTTTGCTGTAAACAACCCAGGGAATGCCCTCTTTGAAGTATGGGGCAATGGTGTTTATCTCGGACTGTTCCCGCTTGCCGGGCTGCCCATGGTGATCCCCAATTTCCCTTCCAATGGAAATGCCATTGATGTTATCAAAATCTGTATCAATGGCCAGCCAGGTTGCTGCCAAACCCTTGATTTCCAAGGGCCTAACTGCGATGCACCTTGTGAAATATTTGACCTCACCGTTATTGTTGGCGATTGCCACCTTGCCGATAGTACTTATACTGTAAAGGTTAATTTCCTGGTTCAAAATCCATCCAGCAACACCTTTGGACTCTGGGCCAATGGACAGTTCTTTGGAACCTTCGATCTCAGCCAATTGCCGCTGGTAATCCCAAATTTTCCATGGGACAACGGACCGAATGACGAGATCAAAGTTTGCCTCACCAACAATATCGGAGCGCTCTCCTGTTGCCGCACCATAGAGTACCCCAGCCCTGATTGTTTTCCAAACAACAATTGCGATGTAAACGATCTTCAGGTAGCGGTAGGAAATTGCACGGGGGACAGCACTTACACGCTGACGGTCAATTTCCAGGTGGCCAATCCGCCCAGCAATATCTTTTCGCTTTGGGCCAATGGGCAGTTCTTTGGCTTGTTTAATCTGAGTCAATTGCCCCTGACCATTCAGGATTTTCAATGGGATGGCGGCAATTTTGATGCTATAAAGGTCTGTTTCACCAGTGTGCCGAGTGGTCAGGGCGCTTGTTGCGCCGAACTTGAGTTTCATGTACCGGGCTGCCTCCTGGGCGGCAACTGCGATATCTTTGATTTGACCGTCACGCCTGGCGATTGCGACCCGAACACGCTTACTTACCCGCTCAAGTTTGATTTTGAAGTAGTTAACCCGGGCAATGATTTCTTTGAAGTATGGGTGAACAACGTCAATTATGGCACCCATTTGCTCAGCACTCTACCCTTTACTATTCCAAACGTGCCTTCCAATGGCAATGCAGCAGACGTGATCAAAGTTTGCATCAATGCGCACCCTGACTGCTGCCAGACCCTTGATTTTCCTGGGCCAGATTGCAACGGGGGTGGTATTTGCGAGATCTTTGATGTGGTGATTGATCCGGGCATTTGTAATCCGGGTACTGGAACCTATCCGATTCACCTCAACTTCCAGGTGGTCAATCCGGGCAATGCTTTCTTTGAAGTGTGGGGCAATGGAATTTACCTCGGCTTATTCCCGCTTGCAGGATTGCCGATGGTCATCCCCAATTTCCCAGCAAACGGACCAGCCATTGATGTGATCAAAATCTGTATCAACGACCATCCGGATTGCTGCAGAGTGGTTGATTTCCAAGGGCCAAACTGCGGTGTTATCGGCAACTGCGAAATCTTTGACCTCCAGCTCGAAACCGGCGATTGCACCGGCGACAGTACCTATCAACTGCATATCAAATTCCAGGTTCAAAATCCTCTGAGCGACTTGTTTCAGGTTTGGGCAAACGGCCAATTGTTTGGCGTGTTCAACCTCAACCAGGTGCCCTTGTTGATCCAGAATTTCCCCTGGAACGGTGGCAATTTTGACCACATCCAAATATGCTTGATGCCCAATATTCCAGGCACCGTGCTTTGCTGTATTGAAAAGGAATTTCCGGTACCTGACTGTCTCGGCAATGGCGATTGTAAGATCTATGACCTTCATGTGCTGCGTACGCCTTGTCTTTGCGGACAGTTCTTTGCGCTAATCAGCTTTGAACACCAAAATGGTGGCCCGGGTGGTTTTGACATCCTTGGCAATGGCAACAATTACGGCAATTTCCCGTACAACACGCCGCAGCCCATCATCCTTGGCCCATTCGACGGTGACGACATTACAATGTACGAGTTTGTTGTAGTAGATCACGACCATCCTGATCAATGTGGCGACGACTTCATGCTCGGCAAAGTAGAGTGCATGACCCTAGTGATCGACCCGACTGGCGGCTCTGCCATGCTCACGCTCTCGCCCAATCCGACGGCCAATTGGCTGAATGTGACGGCTTTGCTTGAAAATGGCGCAGCCCTCGGACAATCCAATGTAGAAGTGTACGCTACCGACGGTCGCCTCGTGAAAACGAACACAGTGTCCAATGGCGCGAACTTCCAACTCGACGTATCAAACCTGCCAAGCGGTATTTACCGACTTGTGCTGAAGTCTGATTCGGGAAGACTGGAAGGGACTTTTGCGAAGGAGTAAGTGTGGTAACCTAACTTTCCGAAAGTTTTGAACTTTCGGAAAGTTCAATCAAAGTAAAAACGAAACGCCCTCCGCAGGAAACTGTGGGGGGCGTTTTTGTATCCCGGAACGCTGTTCCGGGGGATCAGCTAACCATACCCGGAACAGCGTTCCGGGATACTGTTTACGTTACTAACCTTCCGGCCAATAAAAATCGCAAAATTCCCTCGGTGTAACGATTTGAGTGCGGCCAATGGTCTGCATCGTGAAATCGTTGGTATTGCCAGTGATTAAAAAATCTGGTTGGGCAATGAGCGCAAGCTCAAGGAAGCGATTGTCCTCTTCGTCAAGGATGATGTCCAGACGAATTTCAGGGGCATATTTTCTTGAAATCTCGTGGAGGCGGTTAAGCAATATTTCTGCCCGAGCTTTAAAATCTAAGAATCGGGCAAATTTTTCAGGACCTAGCACTTCAATATACTCCGCAAAAGTCTCTTCGGAAATAAAGAGTTCGATCCTTCGATTCAGAACCAACTCATCAATGATTCGGGAAGGCGGGCTAGTTTTGGAGATAAGTGCTGAAACGACAACATTGGTATCAAGAATGATGCTCTGCATTTCGACGACGCACGGCTTTAACTTCAGTATTTATTTCTTCCAAACTCAGGTTGGAAAGCCCAACCCGTTCGGCGATGTCTTGACAAGCGTACAATGCCTGTCGCGCCAGTTCAGTGCTGATTTTGTCCAACAATTCCTCGAAAGTAATCTGGGATTTGTCCAACCCAAATTTTTTGAGGTCTTGTGCCGTCACAGAAACTTGAAGGATACCCATAGCAGTAATTTTCTACAAAGGTAATAGCGAAACGAAATTTGATAATCAATTTCTTTTGAAGCAATCCTGAAGGTCAAAGCCGCTAATACTACAGCCAGCTAACGTCCATAAATTTTTTCGGCTTCGCCGAAAAGAAGTAAAAAAGGGTAAAAGGGTCACGATCTTTTTCTGTGGCTGGGCTGCCCATCGTGAAGGAGCCACCTGCTACGCGCACCAAGGGGTAATTAAAAACAAAGGACTTTGCGGGAGTCTCTTCTTTTAAAATAGGCTCTTCCTTTTTCACCCCCGTATTTTCTGGTAGATTTTCGGGTGCAAGGTTTTGGGCGCCTTCGTCCGACTGGCTTGGAAGTGAATCTGTTATTTTCGGCTGAAGGGTATCCGAAGTGAGGGGATGACTTGGAGTCATCCCCTCACTTGCATCGGGCCGGATCAATTGCCACAACAAAAATGTCAATACCAGCACCCCATCGCCAATACCTGCCCAGCGTCAGGCTTCGGGCCTTCGCTGCCAAAAAGGGGCAATGCCTGCAGCCCAGCCAGCACCGGATCGAAACGCCACACACAAGGCGAAACGATTACAGGCACTACACGGGCCAGTCCCTCGCGCAGGCGGTCAAGGGCAGTGCGGAGTTCTTGACCTTGTATGAACTCGGAGTTCAGAGAGTTCGCGCTAACAAGTACCAGCACAAGGTCGCTGGAACTAAGTTCCTTTTTTATGGCTTTTTCCCAGTCTTCGCCGGGAAGTATGTTGCCGTCATGCCAGACGCTGAGCAGTCGGCTGTTCAGGAGCGGACGCAGGTGCAGCAGAAGTTGCTGCTTGTACCCTTCGTCGGAGCGTGCGTAAATAATAAACGTCTTAAGCGGGGCAGCTTGGTTCATGCCGTTTTGTTGGAATACGAGCGGCTAAGGTAGTGTGGCATCCATCAAAAATCAACAATCATGTAATCGGCAATCATCAATCATATAGCGTTGATTGATGATTAGCGGAACGCCACCAGCAGAAAACTGCGGGTAGCGTTCCGTTTATGTACCCCGGAACGCTGTTCCGGGTACTGGCCAAGCATTCCCGGAACAGCGTTCCGGGGTACTACCCTCACTCCTTCAGCCGTCCATTCTGCACCTTATTCACAAATTTCGGACCTTCCGCGGGATCTACCGGCACTACTTCGAAGGTCTTGCCATTGGGCATTTTCATCTTGATATCCTTCCCTTTGAGGCTGGCGAGCAGATCATTGAAACGGGGGCTGCTGGAGGTGATGCTGAGTGCTCCGCCTTCGTCGGTGTTTTGATACACAAACAGATACCACAGATCAGCAGAAGGTTTGATGTAGATGCCCAGTGCATCATCGCTGGTATTGGGCATTTTGTACTGCACCATGATATTGAGCGATTTGTTGATGGGCTGTCCGGCCACGCTGATGAGCGGAATGCGGTCTTCGAGGGTGAAGAAGGAGGTGTATTCCTTGTTCCAGGTGACTGATTGGCGGCCCAGGACAAAGGCAAACTTGTCGTCTTTTTTGGGCAACAGAATAGCGTTCAGCTTTGCATTGGAAAGGGTTTCTTCCCAGTCCTTTTCATCGCTGACGAATTCATGGAGGGCCGGCTGGTAGAAGGCCATATTGGTATTGTACACAGCAGGTTGGGCATCAAATGCGGCGGCTTTTATCTCGTTGAGCATCAATTCAGTCAATTTGGCCGGGATTGGAATATCAAATGCCGAAATGATCTCACCAGTTACGGTGAAATAGGTGGAGTCGGTGACGGTATTGTAATCTGACTTGAGCCTTCCTGCCGATTTTATGCTCATCAAATCAAGCCCGGAGCCAATGTTGAGCGGTCCATCGGCCACAACTGTGCCCACTCGATTGTCATAGATCAGTTTTGCACCGCGTTCAGATTTGCCCAGCACTTTCAGGGAATCGCCAAAGATAAAACGGTCGTTGGCAGGCTCGTATTTGTACACGTGCTTGCAGTCAATGAGCGCACGATCCACGCGTTGAAATGCAGGAAGCATAATGCGTGGGTACATTTCGCCCGTTTCGCGGGAAAGGTAGAAACCGGTCACCATGGGGCTGTCGTCCGGATCTTTGGCGAGTTTTACGCGGATGAGCGGGTCTTTTCGGTCAATTTCTGTTTGCAGGGTAAACCAATTGGTTTTGGGCAATTTGTCGGCCGCCAACTGTGCATAGCCCCTGAAAGTCATATTCTGGTCGCTCGAATTGAGCACCATGTCGCCCCTGAACAGTGTTTTAACGTCTACCCGGAAACTGTCTTTTTCCGGAATTTCGGCAGTAGCGTAAGTCTGCACACGACGGTTGGCGGCTTCGATGGTCTGGTATTTTCCCTGGATATCGTTGAAGAACACCTCCTGATTGTAGCCCGGGATGTTGTATTCATAGAAACCCGTGGCTTTGTACAGTTTTTTACCGCCAATATCCACGGTTGCCTTGTTTATGGTGTGGTACTTGCTCAGGGTATCCGCTACGATTTGAGCATTGTAAATGGTACGCATCCGACCACCCGGCTGAATGAAGATGTCGCTCGTGTCCGGAATATTGATAAAGGCATCCGCTGATTTTATCTGCTTCACCCCTCCAACGCGGAGCAGGTTGGTTTTCATGTCGTAGAGGGCCGTTTTGCCCTCAAATGCAAGTGTATCCTGTGCCGGGTCAATGGAAACGAAACGACCTGGCTTATTGGGATCCGCCTTAAATTGGATCGTCTTTGCTTTCATGTCCCAGGTAAATTCGTTCATGGATGTGAGGTACTTGTCGAGGGGCAAGGTTGTACTGGCAGTTTGCGCGTTGGCTTTGAACTGTCCTTTTTGCACATCGAAGTCGAGGTCACCGTCCACATTTCGGGAATCGAGGGCGATACCGTTTTGATCGAGCGATTTTATTTCAAGATTTCCTGTATCAACACTGCCCTGGAAAGGGCCGTACGAAATGATTTTTGAGGTCAATTTACCCTCCGCCCACTCAAATTCACCCCGACCTTTCAAACCTGAGGGTGTGAGGATGAGTACGCCCTTGTGTGTATAACCAGGTGATTTGAAAAGGTCAAATGCTTTGACCTTACTGGTCACGTACATGGAATCTTTGAAGGGAAGCCAGTTTACCGACACGTCTTCGCCGGCAGCCTGAGGCACTTTCACCTTGCTGACACGGTCTTCTTCCATGAAGAATTTCCTGGCGGTCCCCGTGGTCTGTTTGGGTCTGAAGATCAAGTCTTCCGATTCAATATCGGCCGTCAAATACTCCAGTTTGCCCTTGCCCACCAAGCCCTTATTGCTTAGGTCGAGCATTCCAATATAATTTCCTTTTTTGGTATAGGTTGAATAGCCGGCAACCGGGGTTTTGTGAATAAAACCAAATGATTTATCCTCTTCACGAACAACGATAGATTCCTTAAAAGGCGGGAAAATAGTGGCCGGGAAAAGCTGCCCATTAAACTTAAGCTGCTCCTTGGTGTACGAATCCAATCCATTGAAACTGAAGGGATCAAGCCGGAAATAGAACGAGTCTCGGGTGTACACGCCGCCCTGGGTCTTTGGTTGATCGTAAAAAACGAAGGAGTGTTTTTTCGACTGCAAAGATGGAAAAATACCCATTTCCTCCTTACCCGACTTGTTGTTGGGCGCATCCACCAGCAGCGATCCACTGAGGTGCTCTATGTTGGAGCTCATGGCGTTTGCAATGGGCTGTTTGTTTTTGTCTTCCTGGCCTGTAGGGATGTAAAAATCCAAGTGTTGAACGGAGTCAAAATTCACCTCGAACTTGTCGTAGTTAAAACTCATGTTCCGACCCTGGAAGAGCGCAAGTCCAGCGTACAGCCGCCCACCGAATCGCATATCGCGGTTTTTAAGCAGCGTGAGTTGATTCTCGTTTGGAATCAGGGCCACTTTCTGGCGCTGACTCAACTCAATTTTTTTAACGGAAAAGATCTCGGTTTCCTTCGTTTTGAGGTTCAATTTGGCATTAGATCCGGTACCCTCCGAAATGATATTGATGGCGTCAAAGTCCTTTTTTCCCTGACTGGCCAATGCGTAGTGAATGCACTTATCGCGCAGTTCGATCTCGTGCCGACTGAAGTAGTAGTTGATAAAACCCTCCTCAACCATTTGCGCCAGGAGGCTCTGAATGCTTGAATAGTCAAATTTTGGGTTGATCTCCATGGCAAACTCATTGTCCTTCACAATCCGTCCATTGTCGTCCTTGTCCTTGTCGGTTCTAAGCCAGAGCGCGTAGAGTGTGCTCACTGAGTTGTGGCTGGCAAGACCCTGCATCTGCAGGTACACGTTGGGGTCGTAGTAGTTGCTGCTTTCAAACTCCACCTTTTTTGACACCCCTTTGATGCCTGTATGGCCGCCAATTTCGAGGGAGTCAGAGTTTAAGTGCCAGGCAATTTTGTCCGTATCCAGGTTCATATTGTAGAACGAGGAGTAAAACGGGTTGCGGGAGGAGCCTTTTTCGCCCCGCATCAGGGTAATGATCTGTTTGGGAATGTCAATACGGAAATCCGCTGCCGGATGGAAAAGGCTGTCGTTGTCCATGAACAATTTTGCGTCCACATTCTCAGCCACGACACCCACTCCCCGTCGGATAATAAACAGTTGAGCCTGGCCGTGGAAGACTTTTTCACGTTTCTTGTTGTACACGGTCATCTGTGCCGGTTCATTTCCCGACCCATATCCGTAGAATGAATTGCCGGCCAATCTGAAACCGCCCAGGTATTCTATATTGTCACCGATCCGGTTGATTTTCAAGACCTTTTCAAAGGACTGGAAGCGTGGAAACTGCACATCGCGCAAGGAATCTGCCTTGGCGGAATTTAATTTCGGTCTCACCACGATGTTGTTCTCGAAACTTCCTTTGATGCCCTCTTTGAAATAGAGCGGGTAAAAAAGGGTGGCGGTATCACAACTAAAAAGGGGCTTTTGGGCCTCAACCTTGTACTTGGTGAGCAAGGCATAAATGCTCGAATCCATGCCTGCTTCAGCCCAGGAAACCTTACCGCCTTCGCCGATCCAAAGTTGTTCAAAAGGTTTGTAACGGCCCGATGTGTTGTGAATCGTCACAGAATCGGTTTTGCGCGTACCGATTAGGTCTACCCCCGTACAGACCAGACTTGGCTCACGGTCGCTGTACGCGAACTCAAATTTACCGCCATTGATCTTCCAGGTAGCCGAGCCGCCTTCACCGCTCTTCAGGGCTCGTTGCTCCATAAAATCTACCGAAAACTCCAAAAGTAACCCTACTGACTTAGTACGGCCTTTTTCCAAACCCGCCAGCGACTCCTCCGTAAATGCATGCCAGCGACGAAAAAGTGTAGTGTCGGGATTGTTTTTTGCGGCTACTACGGCATTCAGGTAGTTTTTGAAGTATGGAAAAGCGGGGAGGTTTTGGTTGCCCATATGATTGGCGACCGTCACAATGCGTTTCATTTCTGATTCGGGGAAACCACCCGCTTTGTGCATTTTTTTAAATACGGCAAAAGATTCTTCCATGTCTGGCCGTTTAGAGACCGTCATGAATTCGCCCAGTTTGCCCACAAACTCATTGGTGTTTTCGGGAAATTTTTGAGCAAAGACATTTCCTGCGGGAAGAAGAAAAAGCAGGGCAAAGAATAAGCGGGTGAAACTGGTGGAGTAAACTGGCTGCATCTTGAAAGAGGAGATTTTTTTGTGCGAGAGGGTAAACGACGAAATTAGGAAATCTGGTGTGAAGGTAGGGCGAGGTAAGAAAATTGAACGAAGAAAGGTGTTTCAAACAATGCAAGACGTTGTATCCTTGTACCCTCAAATATTTGTCCCTCCAGCCTTTAAAATTGACGCTTTGAAACACGCTTTTTTTCTGCTCTTTTTTCTTGCGTTGAGTGCCCATTGCCTCCGGGCTCAAGGTTACCAGCGTGTATGCAGGTCTGAACGTTTCTGTGGGTTGGTCTGCCATTTTTACCAAAAATGACAAGTTGCTTCCTTACCAAGATCTTCGAGGCGCCTCCATCAGCGTGGGGTGGCTGTTTGGGGAACGATAGATTGAGCCCTCACTCCACTATTCTATACAAATACCATGAAAAAATGCCTCCCATTTCTTCTAATCCTTTTCTTTTTCTCCGCAAACGCCCAGATCTCTGGCATTATCAACCACTACACACCGGTAACTGCAATGGATACCTGCTCCGGTCAGCTGAGCGTGTCCGACACCACCGGCTTTCGTGTTGGGAATACCGTGCTTCTGATTCAGATGCAAGGCGCCCAAATCACCACGAGCAACACCGCCGCTTATGGTATGGTCACCGCCATGAATGCTGCCGGAAGACACGAACGGGCCATCATTGACTCTGTAGCCGCCAACGCCGTTTTCGTAAAAAATCATCTGGTTTACACCTATAACCCTGCTGCTAAACTGCAACTTGTCCGCATACCACAATTCACAAACGTAATAGTAACCGACACCCTGCGGCCAAAGCCCTGGGATGGGACCTCGGGAGGAGTGCTCGCCCTGGAAGTTTCTGGAATCCTGACCCTCAACGCACCAATTATTGCCAACGGAACCGGTTTTAGGGGTGGTGCAAACTATGTCGCCACCGGCAATGGTTGCTTTGGTATCATTCCAATTATTGGGTATGTTTTTGGCCTTGGCAACTGGCGGGGCGGCTACAAAGGCGAAGGCATAGCGGTTTCCGTGCCGGGTTTTGAATTGGGTCGTGGACCTCAGGCCAATGGTGGCGGTGGGGGCAACGACCATAATGCCGGCGGTGGCGGCGGGGCAAATGTGACCAGCGGTGGAGATGGCGGCAACAACGCCGACCCTAACCCGGCAGGTTGTAACGGATATTTTCCAGGCATTGGCGGTTACGCACCGCCTTCTACAAATAATCGGATTTTTCTGGGCGCAGGTGCAGGCGCCGGCCATTCCAACAATTTAATGAGAAGCAAGGGTGGCTCCGGTGGTGGAATCGTGATGATCAAAGCCGGATCCATAAACGGCTCATCACCAGCAATTTACACCAAAGGAGTGGATGCTGGCCTCAGTCTTTCCGATGGTGCAGGCGGCGGTGGCGCCGGCGGTACAATATGGCTTGAACTTGCATCGCCCAATGCCAATCTGGTACTCTATGCAAACGGAGGACGCGGAGGCAACGCCGACAACAACAATGTAGACCGATGCATGGGCCCTGGTGGCGGTGGAGCAGGCGGTCGTATCCTGACCAATGCCATACCGGGTATTTTTAGCGTAACGGGGGGTATGCCTGGTATCACGATCAACTCCACGGTAGCTTGCAACAACTCCAGCAACGGCGCCGATGCCGGTAGTTTGGGAGAGATCCTCCCCCTTTCCACATTAGCTCAGGGCGTCACTGAAATTTCTGATCCAGAAATTCTGATCCCACCGGTAACCGTAACCGTTTGCTCAGGTGAAAATGCAGTTTTTACCCTCGGCGCTAATGCCGGGGATTGGGAATTTCAATGGCAGGTTAATGCAGGCTTGATTTGGCAGGAAATCATTGCGGGTAGCATTTATAGTGGTTTCCAATCTGATAGCCTGATCGTACAAAGCCCAACCCTGGCATATGATGGCCTGATGTTTCGTTGCAGGGTGTTTCGGGCAGGTTGTGCTGAAATTATCTCGGGCGCATCAGAATTAAAAATCTTACCCTTGCCAACAGCAGGTTTCACGATGACGATGAACGGGGCTACCGCAACTTTCAGCAACCTTTCTACCAATTCCAGCTCCTACTTTTGGGATTTTGGTGACGGCAGTAATTCGCCCCTTCCCAATCCAGTGCATACCTATGCCACCGAGGGCGATTTTACAGTAACCCTCAGTGCCTGGAACGGGTGCGATACCGTGATAAAACAACAGATCGTGAGTGTTTTTTTACCACCCACGGCTGACTTCCTCGTGCCGGGCGTCATTTCTGGCTGTGGCATGGCTCAGGTTAATTTTCAAAATTTTTCTTCCACCAATTCAGCCACATTTGCATGGTCGTTTCCTGGCGGGACTCCGGGCACTTCGGCGATGCAAAATCCGAATGTTTCGTACACATTATCAGGGGTTTACACAGCAAGACTCATCGTCTCGAACACGGTCGGAAAAGACACTTTAGAGCAATCTTTTATAGTTGAAATACTTGATTTGCCAAATGCTGATTTTAGTGCGCAAATACTTTCCGGTGGGTTGGTACAGTTTATCAACCTGAGTCAAAACGGCGACACCTACACCTGGGATTTCGGAGATGGCAGCCCACAGCAAAGTGGTTTCAATATTGACCATGATTATGCCACGAGCGGCGTTTATATTGTTACGCTCATAGTAAGTAGTCCCTGTGGCGTTTCTTTGATCCAACAAAATGTGGTGGTACAGGTAGTTGGTACAAGCGAAGTACAGCATCTGGGTGCCTTGCGTCTTTTCCCTAACCCGGCTAGTAATCGGCTGACTTTAGATTGGAGCAAAACCGAAACTCAACCCATTGGAATACAGGTATTTGACTCGATAGGAAATCTTATTTTTTCTGTAAAAAGCCCCTCAGAGCAGACTTTGGAAATACCCTTAGAAAGGCTTTCTACAGGGATTTATCAGGTACTGGTTTTGTTTGAGCGTGGATTGGTTTCGCGTGCGGTTTTGAAAGGGAAATGAGTTATGTTGACGTTAAAAGACAAAATTTTGATCTACCCCTTTCCAGTTTGCCGTTATTAACTTACTTTTACAATTATTTTAATACCTTTAAAACTCAAGGCATGATTCTTTAATACATTTTTCTTTACTTAAATCCGCCTACAATGAAGCATCTATTTTTTCTTTCATTCTTGTTGGTCGTTTATTCGTTCAACCTGCCAGCCCAACCAAAATCAAAAAAAGAGTTTGAAAATCTCTTCGGCAGATCAAGAGAAAAGCACCCAGAGGTCAAACGGGAAAGTTTCGCCTATGATGCACCCCAGCAGAGTCAAATCAATATCTACGCCGTTGTAGTGGGTGTGAGCCAGTATACGGCCATGCCCTCCCTTCAATATACGGACGACGATGCCATGCTTTTCTATGCTCACCTCGAAAGCCCGGAGGGTGGCGCTATATCGCAAAACCACATAACACTCCTTTTGGATGAGGACGCTACGCGACAAAATATTGCACAAGCCCTGCATCAAATGGCGCAACGCGCCGATGCAGACGATGTGATCATCTTCTATTTCAGTGGCCACGGTCTCAGCCGGGCTTTCTTGCCCATCGATTTTGACGGGTATTACAATCAGCTTAGCCACGATGAAGTTTTCCAAATCCTTCAAAGTAGTCGTGCCCGCCACACGCTTTGTATCGCCGATGCCTGCCACAGTGGCGCCTTCGACTACAATACGAATTTAGTCACCAAGGGGTATGGCTCCACTTCTTTGCAGCCTTTATTTCGTGAATTTGAAAAGGCAAAAAGTGGCACCGCATTTCTCATGTCATCCAGTGCCGGAGAAGCGTCTCACGAAGACCGGTTACTCCATCAAGGGGTGTTCACTCACTTTCTCCTGCGTGGTTTGCGCGGTGCAGCAGACTATGATTATGATGGCATTGTGAATATCGGTGAGATCTTCAAATACGTGGCTTATAAGGTGCCGGAATACACCAATG
>JAUSMG010000304.1 GCA_030645295.1 Saprospiraceae bacterium
CACCTTTGCCCACCTGGACGCCACAACAGTTTTGGACCGTAAAATTGCATCGCTCGGTATTTACCCTGCGGTAGACCCACTCAGCTCTACTTCGCGTATCCTTGATCCAAAGATCATTGGCGAAGAGCACTACCGCTGCGCACAGCGTGTGAAAATGATCCTCCAGCGCTACAATGAGTTGCAGGACATTATCGCTATCCTTGGTATGGAAGAACTTTCGGACGATGACAAACTCGTGGTAGGCCGCGCTCGCCGTGTGCAGCGTTTCCTTTCACAGCCTTTCCACGTGGCCGAGCAGTTTACGGGCCTCAAGGGCGTGTTGGTTCCCATTGACGAAACCATCCGTGGCTTTAACATGATCATGGACGGCGAACTCGACGACATGCCCGAAGCAGCATTCAACCTCGTTGGTACCATCGACGACGCGATCGCGAAAGGCAAGAAGATGATGGAAGAAGCATCTAAATAAGAGAGTTATGAGTTATGAGTTATTAGTTGGGGCGACCCGCGCATAACTCATAACTCATAACTCATAACTCAATACAGTTATGAATTTGGTTATCCTTAGTCCTGAAAAAGAAATCTTTGCTGGCGAAGTTAAATCGGTGATCGTGCCGGGCAGCGAAGGTCAGTTCGAGATGCTGCAAAACCACGCAGCCATCGTTTCATCCTTGAAACCGGGCGAAGTGAAGGTGACTAAAGCCAATGGCGAAAAGGTGACTTTCCGCGTGGAAGGCGGCTTTGCGGAATGCCTGCACAATGAGGTTTCCTTGTTGGTTTCGGGTTTATCCGCCGTAGTAGCGTAGGCGGACGTGAAACTGGTTTGATTTTAAATTTTTCAGGGACCTGCAAAGCCCCTTCCAGTGATGCTGGAAGGGGCTTTTTGCTTAGACGCCTATCTCAATGGCGGCATCCAACTTCGCCTTGAAAATTGAGGTGACACCTCGATTTGGCTACTCCACCACCACGGTCCGACAAAATAAGGATAGGCAGAATTCCAGTTTTAATTTTTGCCAAATTACGCGATATCGACTCAACTGCCACATAAATAATGCGCTTTAAAAAACATGCCATTATGAATACTTTATAGAAGTACATTTGCAGAAGATTATATCCTATCACCCTTTTTTCTGCGTTTACACCAATGAAAAAATTTTTTACCTCGGCAGTATACTGCCTTATACTTTTCCTTCCAACGCTTTCTTTCAGTCAAGGTGACCTTATCGCCGTAGATGATTCTGTCTGTATCATGATCGGCCAAAATTTCATGTTCAACGTCAAAAGCAACGACAGTATACCGCAGGGTATGGATCCCAAAGTACAGTTGATGACCCAATCGCCTTGTTTCGAGTTGAGTCCTGATGGTCAACTTTTCTTCATCGGGAATGAAAGTTGTTGCGGTGAGCACAAACTCCTGTATCGCTTCGAAAACTGTTCCGGGCCCAATTGTTTTGCGGAAATTAAGATCGTGGTAAAATGTCCTAAACCCGATTGTTTTTTTGTCAATTTGGATGATTATGACGGGCCTGTTGACCCCGCAGGGGGGAATCCACCGGGTTGTGCTTACGCCTGCGAAAATTCTGAATCTACTTACTTTTTCAATTATAATCCGCTGAACACCTATACCTGGACGGTCACTGGCGGCACTTTTGTAGCAGGCGCCAATCCGGCAGAAATATTGGTGACCTGGGGCGCTATGGGTAGCGGGTCCGTTACCCTGACGATCATAGATCCGAACAATCAACAAACGGTGATACAGGTTTGTGTCAATATTTTGGAAGGACCGGTTGCCAATTTTCAGCCATCCTCTTTCAATGTTTGCCTCGGTTCTCCAATCAGCTTCAGCAATACTTCTACCGGAGGCAGCAGTTATTTCTGGGACTACGGCGATGGAAGCACTTCCAATATGTTCGAAATGTCGCACGCGTACGCCTCGCCAGGGACTTACACGGTATGCCTCACGGTGACCCGTAATAATTTTGATGAAGAAGGTCACCCACTGTGTTGCTGTATGGATTCGATCTGCATGGAGGTGGTGGTGGACTCTCTACCGGGTCCTGATATTTTTTGTATCTCCACTTTATGTGCAGAAGACAGCACAAAATACTGGACGGATGCTGCAAATTGCGGTACTTACTTTTGGACTGTGTTGGACGAAAATGACCTGCCGCTCTCCTTTACAGGTCAAGGTACTGACTCGATCTGTGTGCAGTGGGGCGCAGGGCCGATTGGAACGGTCTCCCTTTATGTAACTGGCTGTGATAGTTTGTATTGCGATGATACGGTGTCAGTTATTGTCCCCATTATTCCGGCTACTACGCTGATCAATGGCGCCACCGATGTCTGCCAGAATTCCACCAACACCTATACCGTTGACAAGTGGATCAGTGCATATTATGACTGGCTGGTAACCGGCGGAACCATCCTCGCCGGTCAGGGCACCAATACGGTTACGATTCTGTGGGGCCCGGGGCCTACAGGAACCATCACGCTGAATTATTACAGCGATTTCCTGAGCGGATTACCGGGGCATGATCCGGAAAAATGTATGGGTACCGCTACCTTGACCGTCAGCATTAAACCTCGTTTTGATGTCACAGGCCCAGTCCCAAGTGTGGTGTGCCTGAATTCAACCTCCGCTTTTTTTGCTACGGCGGCCCCATTGGCAACCTATAATTGGACCATTACACCGGCAGTGCCGTTTGGCGGGCAAGGCACAAACGTCATGACCGTGACCTGGAACACTGGCCCCGGAACATATGTAGTGACTGCTATGCCGACCAACTCATCCGTATATTGCAATAGCGTGGTAACAAAGGTGATTCATGTGCTGAAAGTGCCTCCACCAGACGCGATTGACGGGCCTGCAGTAATTTGTCCCGGAGATAGCTACACCTATTTTGCTCAAAGTACGGAGCCGGGTGTAGCATTCGATTGGAGCGTCATCGGTGGAACACCATCGGCATTCACCGGCAATCCGATCGTCGTTACCTGGAATGCATCAGGCCCGTATTTCCTGGCTGTTAAGCACACCAGCCTCACGCCTCCCTACTGCATGTCGGATACAATTCAGCTGCCCATAACGCCTAAATTGTTGAATGGTCCGCTGACCATTACCGGCCCAGCCGCTTGTATCAACACCATGCAAAATTACGCTGCTGGTCCAGTACAGCACCCGGATGCAACCTATGCCTGGGTGGTTACCCCTGCTAATCTTGGAAGTGTGGTGGGTGGTCAAGGTACGCCCAATGCAACGGTACAATGGAATAATGTTGCGGGGATTGCCACGCTCACTTTGACGGTCAATTTATGTAATGCCAGCCTGACGGACAGCATTTTAGTAACGGTAAATGCTCCTGTCCAGCCGGTGATCACGCAAATTGGCAATCTGTGCCCTGGGGTGCCGGCCATTCTGGATGCCGGTGCTGGCTTTACAGATTACATGTGGTCAACCAGCGCCACCACCCAGACCATCACCATTACAACCGGTGGCAACTATATTGTCACCACCACCGATAATAATGGCTGTACGGCCATAGGCACTTTTTTGGCAACAGCGCTACCTGGTCCGGTGGCTTCTGTTACACCTCCCGGTACTTCCATTATATGCATCGTTCCCCCCAATCCAGCCAGCATCACTCTATTTGCTCAAAATGGGCCAGGGTATTCATTCTCCTGGTTTTGCAACGGTAT
>JAUSMG010000322.1 GCA_030645295.1 Saprospiraceae bacterium
CTTCAATACCCGGTTCGTTGTTGCTTAAACCTTGATATAATCCCAAGAACACTTCAAAGGCTTTATCTGAAGAATCAATCCCTCTTTTCCGCATGTTTACCAAGTACTCTTTGTCAGCAGTCTGAACGACCTTCTTTCGAATGATCGTCATCTTGTCTTGGAAGTGCTTGAAGTCGTTGCGTCTTGTTTGGTCAATCAAGGAGGTTCTATCTGCTAAAAACAGGATTCTCTTTTTTGCCTTTGCTTTCCACAAGCGATGCACGATTTGGAAGGCAGTGAAGGTTTTTCCGGTTCCGGTAGCCATCACCAGGAGAATTCGGTTTTGTCCTTTTGCAATGGCTTCTACCGTTCTGTTGATGGCTATTTGTTGGTAGTATCGCGCTTTTTTGCCTGAGCCGTCAAAGAAGTAGTCCTGTGAAGCGATCTTTTCTGCCTCAGGGGTGGTGATTCCCCGGTGCTTCTTATATTTCTCCCACAATTGTTCGGGGGAAGGAAAATCGGATAAGGAAAGCTCGGTTTCGATGTTGCCGTCAGTGGAGGTGCGGTCGTGGAACAGAAAGCCATCGCCGTTACTGCTGAACACACAAGGGATGTCGAGGATTTGCGCGTAGTTCAAAGCTTGTTGAATACCAGATCGCACAGAATGTTTGTTGTCTTTTGCCTCAATGATGGCTATGGGGATATTGGGCTTGTAATAGAGAATATAATCAGCCCGTTTCTTTTCTCCTCTGGCGGTCAATTTGCCTCGAACATAGATCTTGCCATCGGTGAAAGAAACCTCTTCCAGAAATTGAGTCAATCTATTCCAGCCCGCTTGCTCAATGGCTGGGGTAATGTATTTGGTACAGATGTCTCGTTCGGAAAGGTTTTTTTTGTCGAGCATGTATTTTGATGGCGGATGAGCAATCTGATTATTGAGTGTGCAAGGATACTTCGTTTCTCCCACATGGCAAAAACCATCGCTTTTTTTCTCATATCTCGCAATCTTTCCATCAAGTCAAATGCGAACCAAAAGCGCTGCGGATAACAAGGTGACACATTACTCGCGCCAAAAATTCTTATGCAAGAATTTTCCTTCCAAGCCCTTAACCGACCAATTCTTATGTAAGAATTTTCCTTCCGAGCCCTTAACCGGGTAACTTTTATGTAAGAATTTTCCTTCCGAGCCCTTAACCGACCAATTCTTGTGCTAGAATTTTCTTTCCAAGCGTAAAAAATTTCTCTTTGCAGTTATCAAGGCGACACCTCAAAGGCTTGGGTGAGCGTTCATTGCGGGACTGTAGAGTCTTTTACCAAATTTATCCTCAAATTTGGGGGACAGTGTCCGCCAAATTGCAAGAAGTTGTAAATCAATATTTTACAAAACAGGACATCGGTCCCCATATATTTTCGGTGCCTACCCTCAAATATTATCAACAGCGTTGAGAATATTGCAAGGTGTTGATTTCCAAAGAGATGAAGTAAAGTTGTCTTTGCCTTCTGTATTTTCTTTGATGCTGGAAAAAACGGCGACTGCCCCAATTACTGATATCAAGGTGACACCTTACCCGCACCAGGAGGATGGATGCCTCCCAAGACCATTAAGCGGCGGATATTAATAAGCCCAGCCCGGTTTAGGTTAAGCGCAGCGACGGTTGCCCTGCGGCATATTCAGGCATGCTGTACTAGTTGAAGATCTTGCATCAGCATTTTCAATGGGACTCCACGCAGTTGAGCCAGATCAATTAATTTTTCCAGCCGTTCTGCATGTTTTTGTTCTAATTGATCAATGAGCTGGAGCATCTCGGCATGCTCTTCGGCTGTTAAGATACCTGACTGCGATTTTACATGCAGGACTTCGAAACGTTGCTGAAGTTCGGCAGGGATACAGTAGTTTATCGCCATGAGCAAATCTGACTCGCGTTCAGACAGATGATTAGGGGCCTTTTTTCGGGCCACCAAATTGCCGACTTGCTGCATGAATTGCTCCAGTGTTGCGGTATCAATGGCTGTCATGCCTTCAATAATCTCATCCAGATCAACTGTTGCTTTCGAGCGGGTCAGAATTTTTCCGGTGCTTGTCATTGGTATGAATTTTGTGCAAAAATAAACATTATTGGCTGAAATTCACCGGGTGACTTCGAGTCAATTGCAGGTCCGGTCCCTTCTGCCCGGGCAGGTCTTTGGCTCCATCCTCGCGGACCGCAGGCCAAAGCCAATGGTGGGCTTCTGCGCCATAAATGGCGCGCTTCCCGACGGCCTGAAGGCCATACCACCGCCTTGGGCCCGGTTATCGCAAAATGGATGCGCTTTCAACATGGCGTTTTCGCAGTGGAAGCGGGCGTCCGAGGATGACACAGAAAGACTAACTACTTAAGGGGCACAACGCCCGCCATTTCTCCAATTACGTTGACTAATTCTGTTCCGGTAGGGATAACAATTTTTGCATTCGATTTTAATGAAACCTCAACGGTTTCCAGTTTTCTCAGTAGTTGTGCATTCCCAACAAAATATTTATTGGCTGCTTCATTAACCAATCGAATCGCTTCAGCTTCCCCTTCAGCATTCAGTATTTTAGATTGTTTAATGCCTTCAGCTTCTTTGATTTTTCCGCGTTTTACGCCATCGGCTACTGTTTCAGCGGCGGTAGCATAATCTATGGCAGCAATTTTTTCATTCTCAGCTTTCACCACTTTGTTCATTGTTTCTTGCACATCTTTGGGCGGATCAATTTGTTTTAGCTCCGTTCTGACAATTACAATGCCCCAACTTTTGGTTTCATCCGACAATGTTCGATGAAATTCAGAATTGATTTTCCCCCGTTCACTATTGGCGGATTTCAGGGTAAGTGTACCGATAATATTCCGGAGTGTAGTTCGGGCAAGATTTATGACCTGCGACTCGTAGTTATTTACACTATACTGGGAACATTTTACACTTTCTTCCTCTTCCATTACTTTAAAATAGACCACGGCATCTACGCTTGCGTTCAAATTGTCATTTGTGATAATTTCCTGCGGCTCAGCATCAATCATCCGTTCGGTAATATTCACCAATACCATTTTTTCAATGAAAGGAATTATCCAATGAAAGCCGGGTTTCGCAAATTTATCGTAACGTCCTAATCGTTCAACTAAACCTCGTTGGGTTGGTCGTACAATTCTTATTCCGGAGAAGAATATTAAAATCAACAATGTAATGATGGGGAATAAAAGAGATGAAGTTGCCATTTTTTGTGCGTTTAGAAAGTTGTGTGATTTTTTTGCAAGATACGCTTTTAAAGTGACACAGCCTTGTTATCTGCTATAAATTCGAGTCCCCCGGTGAATATCAGCCACGCTCCCAGCGCTTGTTGGGGATATCAGCAAAAACAACAATTGTTTTTTATTTAAAACTAATTGTTTGTATATTTACCTCCAATAAAAATCAGATAAAATGCAACTGACAGAACTTATCTCCGCGATTCAAACCACGCACGAGTACACGCAGCGCTTTGCCGTACAACAGACAAACGTAGCACTTGCCATCCGGTATTGGGTGTTCGATATTCGGTGTTCGGTGTTCGATATTCGGTGTTCTTTTTGATACCCAGTATGCGGATAGTCAGTCTACATTGTTGAATATGAGCAGCAGGGAGAGGATAGGGCGGAGTATGGAGATCGGGTAATGAAAACGTTAGCCAGCAGCCTAAAGTTTTTCGCATTTTATTGAACTTATCAGGGCCGATACGCCCCTCAAACGCGCCTTTTACGAAGTACAAGCGATCAAAAACAATTGGTCTGTCCGCGAATTGGGGCGAGCCATGAGCACCTTGTTGTTTGAGCGCACGGGATTGTCAACGAACAAAGAATCCGTCATCGGTAAAGTAAAGGGCGAAATACCCGTAACACCAGCGGATGTTATTAAAACGGGTGGAATACGCTACAGCAGGATTGGCACAGGAAATTTTTGTGCGCAAATATTTGGTTCAGTTACCCAGCGTGAAAGCATTAAAACAACTCATCGAAAAAGACCGAATGGCTTTGTATCCGGATGATTTGTAGGCTGGGTCAGCCGTTGGCTGAAATGCTGCGGATATCAAGGTGACACCTTTCCTGCGCCAATTTATGCTTTTTTGTCCTTGACTTTTTGTTCCATCGCCTCATGGTACCCTTCCAAACCGTCAGGCCCATATTCGGTTGATTGGCATCGGCGCGGTCGAGGATAAGTTCTGCAGCGGTTTTTGTTTGCCGTCGGCAGCAGTTGTAAAGAAATACTTTACAACTGAATTTTCACCGATCAGGTTGCTGACGGAATGCAATCATCCGCCTACATTATGCGGCAGGGTCAGCACGATTTGTCCCGAAGGCTGCCTTCCCGTCAGGCGATCTTGTTCCGGGTGTGTTCTATGGGGACCTACCAGCGGAAAAGCGCGTGGACGGAGGCGGTTAAAGGTGTTTGTGGTGTAGGGTATTCTTTTCCAGTTTCCGGCTACTATTTGCTGAGCGTCACTTTTACGAACACTGCTTGTCCGTCAGCTTGAACACGAAGCATATAACTTCCCGAAGGAAGCGTCCTATAGTCAAATGAATGGAGCAAGTATCCGGCGCCAAAATCAACTGTTTCGCGCTTGATATGCTGCCCAAGCGTATTGAAGAGCGTAAACTCAAGCTCCTCCTGCGGCAATCCATTCATCTCTATCGTAAATACTCCGGTATTCGGATTTGGGAAAAGCTTGAAACCTTTTATCCAGGTTGCTTCAGCAGTACTCGTAGAAAGTGAGATTGTTTGCTCAAAAATGGTTGAACCACAGTTATTTGTAGCGGTAAGTGTTACGGTGTACACTCCGTTGCTGGCGTATGTATGCGTTGGATTTTCGTCTGTGCTGCTGCTTTGGTCGCCAAAGTTCCAAATGTAGGAAGTGGCGCCCACAGAAGTATTCGTGAAATCTACGGTAGAACCGTTTAGGCTTGAAGTGTATCCAGCACTGGGTGCTCCATTCACGGTAACAAGACCCGGCTGCGTAAACGAACTGCTGCTTCCGCCGATTGAAGTTACCACAAGTGTCACATTATACACGCCCGGTGTGAAATATTGCACGGATGGATTTTCTTCTGTCGAACTGGATGGATTGCCGCCTGGGAATTGCCAATCAAAGCTGGTGGCGTTCGAACTGGAGGTATTGGTGAACTGCACCGTAAGGGGAGCACAACCTTCATTGGCAGAAACTGTGAAGTCTGCCATTGCGCTGGCATTTGCCAGCACATCTTCACAATCCAAAATGGGCAGCATGGCTTTGACACCACAAGCAGTAAACGTGTTGTCCTGACAGCGTTGCACGAAGTACGACATGGCCTCTTTTTCTGCCGTCGTGATGCTGTCGCGCATGCTCCAATCGTTGGAAGGCCAAAGCGTGATGGTGGGATACATGCTTTGTCCGTGTTCGTTTACGTGACCCAGCCCCACGGCATGGCCCAGTTCGTGCATGAGGGCATACCGAAACTTGGATTTGCCCAAAGGAATTTCTCCGGTTCCAAAATACCAGTCTTCCAGGGTAGAAAAACGCAGGAGTTGGGTATATCGGTAATAGAAGGTTTCCGCGCCTACAATGCAGGAAAACCACAAATAATCATTGATCCCAACCACACCGCCTGCCAGACTGGTATCCGGGGCAATGATGTTTTTCCCCTGACCGAGGTCTATGGGGACGGCCATGTTCAGGGGTTCCAGGATATAATTCACCCCGGTTTTACAGCGGAATTCGATAAAAACATCCACAATGGCCGACCGTGCTTCTGGATTGTCCCAGTAGTCCGGATGTACGGACCAGGTGACTCCGCCCCGATCATTTCGGTCGGTCAGATAGATATAGTCCAGTGGATTCACTTGTCTGTAATCCAGATTGGCCAATACTTTTAAGTTCTCCGGCGACCAGTATTCTACGCCACTTCGAACGATTTTAACCTTGCCACTGAACGCAACGGGCATTTCCAGGGTAATCAGGGTGTCGGTCCAACTGAGGTAGTGCAGCGAGGAAGCGCTCGTGGAGGGCATGTAATTATTGTCGCTCTGGAGGAAGGATACATAGCTGTCGGCCTGAACGTCTCCAAAGTCGCTTCCTCGAACGGACAATACAGCTCCGATTCCCCCCAGGATTTGCGTGGGTTGAAGCGAGGTGATGGTCTGAGAAAAACCGATCTGAAGCAGCGAAATAAG
>JAUSMG010000340.1 GCA_030645295.1 Saprospiraceae bacterium
GTTCAAATGCTTTTTGTATGGCATCGTCAGAAAGAACGTCCAGTTTAATGGGGATAATGCGTGCATTGGGCGCCGCACCCAACACCCCTTGTGCATCCCAGGCCCCGGCTGCTACCGCAGCGCAGGACGTACCGTGACTGAACACACCCCAGGAGCCATCGGATGCCTGAAACCAGGGGGCTACGTCGGCAGTCCGGTTTGCGGCATTGAATGTATTGCGGATCTTGGCGCCATCGCCGCGCAACGAGGGATGATCCGTATCAAAACCCGTATCAATTATCGCAATTTTGATATTATTAGAACCCAGGCCCTGCAATTCCTGCCATGCAGCGCGCACTTTAGCATCTGCACCTTTTTTAAAGTGCTGGGAACCAAAAACAGCATTTGGGATGTCAATGATCGGAATTTGTCCACCTGAGTTTTCGTGGTGCCATTGGCTGTTGATAAATTTGCCTGTGGGTGGTGAAAAATCACCCATAACTGGTTTGGTCATGAATTCCGGCTCGGCAATTTGGACGATCCGATTTTTCTGGAGCAGCATTGCGCACTTTACCGGATTGGGAGAATCGGGCGTAGTGCTCACCCGATAGGCTTCCGGACTTACGACCTGGCGCACATTGAGATTGAGTTCCTGCATCGCTTCCTGCTGCTTTTCGTAGGCTGTCCCTGGCTTGAACTCGATGTACAAATAGCCCGTTGGGATAAAGGGCGAATCTTCCTCTCCATCTACGATCCAGACGTGTGTGCCCACCGAAACTTCGGGTTTTGCACGCAATACATCCAGTTTTTGGTCAATACCTCGTGTAGATTTTACCACTTCAAAATCACGGATCTGCTCCTGATCCGCGGCATTTTTCCGCTTTGGCGCGCGTTTCATCCCCGGAGTATAGCGTACGGCAGCCTGCGTTTTGCTTTTGCTCAGGTTGATGGTCTCGCCACCAAATTTGAAAGAAGCTTTGTTTACCTTTTTTGTTGCCATGGTAGAGGAGTGTTAAGTGATAAGCGGTAAGTGATGAGTGCGTAAAGGACAAACGATGGGTAATTTATCACTTACCGCTTATCACTTACCGCTTATCACTTAACACTCTATCAACGTACTTTATAAGCCTTGTTCACGCGGTCCATTTCGCGCTTATTTTCGCGGTCTTTAATGGTTTCTCGTTTGTCGAAGGTCTTCTTGCCTTTGGCAAGACAAATGGTCAGTTTTGCAAAACCGCGTTCGCTGAAAAAGATCTTGAACGGTACGATGGTAGACCCTTTTTCCTTGATACCACGCTCCAGTTTGCGAAGTTCGGGGCGGCGGAGCAGTAGTTTCCGGTTGCGGCGAGGAAGGTGATTTGCATCTGTTCCATACTTGTATTCAGCCACATACAGGTTTCTTACCCAGAGTTCCCCCTGGTCAAAAATACAATACGCATCAGACAAGTTTGCGTTGCCGTCACGGATACTTTTAACCTCTGTCCCTGTCAGCATAATACCTGCATCAAACTCCTGCACAAAATGGAATTCATAGATCGCTTTGCGGTTCAGTATCTCAATATTCGCTTTTTTCTTCTCTTTTGCCATGACTTAAAATGTGTGCAAATGTAGCCCACCTTCGTTAAAACTTCGGCGGGTAAAAATGTGGTCAATGTATCAATGAGTTCCGTGATCGCTGGCGGAGATCCCATCCAGAATCACTTCACAAGCAAACCGGATTTCCGCCTCGGAAATGGTGAGCGGCGGCGCGATGCGCAAGCTCCGGTCGTTAAACAAAAACCAATCGGTTATGATTCCTTTTTGCAGACAATACTGAATAACAGCCTTCACTTTGTCCGCATTACCCAGGTCCACCGCCAGCCAAAGCCCTGCGCTTCGGAGTTCGTGAATGGCCGGATGTTTAAGCAGGCTTCTAAAAAGGGCCTCTTTCGCCGGAACCTGCACCAACAACTCGCCTTCTAGTAAAATTTCCAAAGTAGCCAAACCCGCCGCCACACATACCGGATGACCCCCAAAGGTGGTGATATGCCCCAGCACCGGGTCGTGCGACAAGGTCTGCATCAATTCCCGTCGGGCCACAAATGCTCCAAGTGGCATCCCGCCTCCAAACCCCTTTGCCAGCAATAAAATGTCCGGCACGATGCCATATTTTTCAAAAGCAAAAAGATGCCCGGTACGCCCCATACCTGCCTGAATTTCATCCAGGATCAACAAGGCGCCGACCGCATTGCAGCGTTGTCGGAGCGCCAAAAGCCAATCAGGATCCGGAGGAATCACCCCCGCCTCGCCTTGCACCGTTTCGATTACGACTGCTGCGGTGTGGTGGTCAATAATATTCAAATCAGGCATCTCATTGAACCCAATATGCCGAATGCCGGGCAGCAGGGGTTGGAACGCTTCTGTAAAATCTTTTGGCCACATCAAGCTGGCTGCGCCCTGGGTACTGCCGTGATAGGCATAACAGCAGGCTACAAATTCGCTGCGGCCCGTAGCGCGTTTGGCAAGTTTCATAGCGCCTTCAGCGGCTTCTGTTCCCGAATTGGTAAAGTAAACCGAATCGAGTCCGGGCAAATTTTCTGCAAGCAGCTGGGCAAGTTTTACCTGCGGTGTAAGTACAAATTCTCCATACACCAAGGTATGCCAATACGTATCTAGTTGTTGTTGCACAGCTCTTTGTACGCGTGAATGTCTATGCCCCAACACGCTGGGTCCAATGCCCGCGATGAGATCAAGCCAACGTTCTCCATGATGGCCATACAACCAACAGCCCTCCGCGCGTACTATTTCCAGGGCGAGTGGGCCGGGAGAGGTCTGCGCCACATGGCGAAAGAAGAGCGATCGAAGATTGGCGCTTTTTTGCGTTTGCATCACTAATTTATTTGCGAACAATTAATTCCACCCATATTTGCAGGGTCGCACAAAGTTCGGTTAAGTCGAACAAGCTTCGATGAATTACGTTTATCTATTCTAATTCATGACTGCTCGAACACTTATTGCCCACGATATTCCTGCGCTCACCGTTGAACAAACGGGACGCGAGGCATTCCACATGCTCAACGACTACCACGTGAAACACCTTCCGGTAGTGGATAAAGGCAAGCTTGTGGGACTACTTTCTGAAGAGGAAATATTTAACCACAAACTCTCCAGCCCACTCAGCGAACATGATTTCTCGGTGTTGCCGCTCTTTCATGTGCGTGAGAACGAACATGTATTTGAGATCATCAAAATTATGGGGGATCACCGGCTCACGGTCATCCCCGTAGTGGATGCCGAAGGTAAATACCTCGGCCTTGTTCAGCAAAATGACGTTTTGCGCTATTTTGCCCACACATCTTCCATGACTGAACACGGTGCAGTGCTGGTATTGGAAATGCCCCGCCGCGACTATTCACTTTCCACGATCGCACGCATTTTTGAAGAAGAAAAAGTAAATATTCTCAGCGCTTTCGTCACTTCCACCGCCAACCCGGAACGCGTGGAGCTGACCTTGAAACTCGACCGCCACGACCTTTCCCGTGCCATCGCATCACTCGAACGCCATGAGTTTGAGGTGAAAGAATCTTTCGGAGAAACCGACCGCAGCGAACTCCTGCGCGATCGCTATGATGCTTTGATGCATTACCTGAACGTATAGTTACAAGTCTTAGGCTGGAGGATGTCCTTGTTACTTTAAACTTGTAACATTCATTCCCTACCTTCGCCCCATGTCGCGCTCGAACAAATACGTCTGCATTCACGGCCATTTTTATCAACCACCCCGTGAAAACGCCTGGCTTGAAACGGTAGAACAGCAGGAATCCGCTCACCCATTCCATGATTGGAATAAGCGTATCAACCACGAATGCTACGCCCCCAATGCAGCAGCCCGTATAATGGATGGCGAGGGTTGGATCGTTAAAATCCGCAATAATTACAACCGTATTTCCTGGAACTTCGGGCCCACCTTGCTTTCCTGGCTCGAAGAAAATGACGCTGATACTTATTCTATGCTCATCAGGGCTGATAAGCGGAGTCAGGAACTCTTTGGTGGACACGGATCAGCGGTTGCGCAAGTACATAGCCACCTCATCATGCCCTTGTGTAATGCCCGCGATAAAGTTACCCAGGTGAATTGGGGTATTCGCGATTTTGAGCGGCGTTTTGGGCGTTATCCGGAAGGTATGTGGCTCGCAGAAACCGCCGTAAACACCGAAACCCTTGAAGTGCTTGCCTCCCATGGTATTCAATATACTATCCTAGCACCCCGCCAGGCAAAGGCGGTCAGAAAACTGGCAACACCGGAAATAAGTACTCCAGACCCGGAGGCCCCAAGCACCAGTCCACCACCCAGCGATCACCAGTCCACCACCCAACAAGCCCTCTGGCGCAATGTTGAGGCCGACACCATTGATACCCGCCGGCCCTATTGGTGTTTGCTGCCCAGCGGCCGGCGGATCGCGCTGTTTTTTTACCACGGGAAATTAGCCCAGGAAGTTGCGTTCAATGGCATTTTGAACAGCGGAAAGACCTTTTCCCAGCGGATCACGGGTAATTTTGACGCCAATGATGAAGCCCAATTGGCACACATTGCTACGGACGGAGAGAGTTATGGCCACCATCACCGCTATGGTGAAATGGCCCTCGCGGATTGTCTCAATTATGTGGAAGATGCGGGACTGGCTACCCTGACCAACTATGGCCAATATCTGGAACTCTACCCACCTACCTGGGAAGTTCAAATTCATGAAAACTCCTCCTGGAGTTGTGAGCACGGCGTGGAGCGCTGGCGCAGTGATTGTGGCTGTAAATCCGGCCAAAATAACTATCACCAGCGCTGGCGGAAGCCGCTGCGCGATACGCTGGATTGGCTCCGCGACCAACTTGTGCCTATTTTTGAACGCGAAGGCGCGCGACTTCTTCAGGATCCATGGTCTGCCCGAAACGATTATATCGAAGTTATGCTCAATCGTTCCGACGCAAACGTGGAGGCTTTTATTAAAAAACACGCCCGTCGCGAACTCAGCCATTTGGAAAAAGTGGTTGTGCTCCGCCTGCTTGAAAGTCAACGTTTTGCAGTACTGATGTACACGAGTTGTGGTTGGTTCTTTGACGAAATATCGGGTATTGAGACCAACCAAATTTTGCAGTACGCCCTCCGTACGATGGATTACACGCGCGATGTGACCGGGCTGGATCTGCACCCTGAATTCATCCGTCGATTGGCCGCTGCCCCCAGCAATGTTTTGCCGAACGGGGCCGAAAGTTTTCTGAAAAATGTGGTCCCCACCCGGGTAACGCTGGAACGGGTAGCCATGCACTTTGCGGTCGCATCGCTTTTTGAAGACGACCCGGAAAAACTCGATCTGTTCAATTACACGGCTTCTGTGGAGTTTTTTGAAAAAATTAAGGCGGGTACTCCTCAGTTTGCAGCCGGGCGTTTGCGCATTCGTTCCAGGCTCAGTCATGCCCAGAAAACCTTTTGTTTTGCCGTGTTATACCTTGGGCAACAACACATTATAGGCAATATCAGCCGTGAAATGCTCCGCTCGCAATTTGAAGAAATGTACACGCGCACCAGCAATGCTTTCCGTGGAGCCAACATGGGGGAGGTCATCGGTGCGCTACAGCAATATTTTGGTCCGGAGAAGTTTACCCTAACCAGTCTTTTTGCCGACGAAAAGATCAAAATCATCAATACGATCACGGATTCAAGTCTCGACGTTGCGGAGGTTACGTTCCGCGATGTATTCAATGATAATTACCAGCTCATGGCTGGTATTGAAGAGGCAAAACTACCCCTACCATCCACCTGGCACAACATCGCCTCGTATGTACTTAATGCCGACCTGTTGAATTTTTTTGAAGGAAATGAAGTGATAGACACGCGCAACCTTCGTCGCATTGCGGCCGATATTGAACGCTGGCACATCAAACGCCCTGATGAAGAGACCTTAAACCTCGCCATCGGGGAGCGTGTGTTTCGCGAAATCGAGAAAATTGGCCTTGATGAATCTTCGCTCCCCAGGGTGCACTGGTTGGCCGATGTACTTTCTATTGTAAAGGAAATGGGCTTGAAACCCTATATCTGGCGCAGCCAAAATGTATTTTACTTGCTCACCAAAGGACTCAGAAAGGGACTGTGGGTGTTTGTCAATAAGGAATGGGAAGCTGAATTTGAGCGTTTGGCTACGCTGCTAAAGGTTCGGTTGAGAACCTGAAATATGTAGCGGGAGTGGTGGTATGGCCTTTAGGCCGTCGGGACATGGGGCGTTTACGCCCCTAATTACTTCATTGAACGCCGTAAACGGCGCACTTCCCGACGGCCTAAAGGCCATACCACCTATTAAATCCGCACCATTTTCCGCACCGCACTTTTATGATCCGTTTCCAGTTTATAATACAAAACCCCGGCTGCGCTCAAGCCTGTCAGGTCAATTTCTACGGTGTTCATCCCGGCGGGCCAATCACTTGACCTCGACCACAATACCCTTCCATTTCCATCCAGTATCGTGAGCACCCCGGCACTTGCCTCGGGCAGTTGGAAGGTAATGGCCGTTTTTTCAGAGAAGGGATTGGGCTGGTTCTGGTACAACTCGAACGCTGCATTGGAATTTCCAAAGCGAAGCGCGATGCGGGATCTGGTGATTGGTGATTGGTAGGATTGGTGATTGGTAGGTAGCGCTCCGGAGCTGACGTATGCCTCGGCCTGGGTGATTTGGTCGCTGATCCGAAGCATTTCGCGGACTGAGCCTGTTTTTTGTGCTTTCAGTTTAAGGCTGAAATCTGCTCGACCGCCAGTCTCCCAGGCCATGGTGAGCAGGGATCTTTCCGAAAATAAGGCAAAGTTGTCCTGGCCCATATTTTCGCCGGCTATGATCTCCAAAATTTCCAGTCCGTCCGTTTCCAGCGTGAACTGACAGCCTTCAAGTTGTTCCAATGTGCTGATTTTCAACTCAAAAATTTCTCCAACCCGGACTTCCCGATCTTCCGCGTTAAAGTAGACTGTCCCTTCAAAACGTTCCTCCGCAGGTGAAATAAGGTTGGGAACTACCGTGTGGTTCACATCGCCGACTTTTATGCCGACGAAATTCAAACCGCTGATATTGATAAGAATATCAAAGATCGGGATCGTATCCGGGAAACCCGTTTGGAATGGGTTGAGCGGATTTGGGAAAACAAAACTGTAATCTACAAAACGCCAACTGGTATTTTGGGGAAGCGAGGTATAAGTCCCGAGGATGAGTTTCCGGATTTCGACAATATCAAAGGTTGTGATGCTGCCACTTTTGTTGGCATCCGCCGCAATCATTTTGTAGGGAGAATTGAGTGGTTCAGTCGCGAGGATATGTTTGGAGATCAAGACCAGATCATAGGTGGTCACTCCATTGAGCGGGTTATCGTCCAGTTCAGGTTTGATGGAAAAGGTAGAGGCAAAAGGTACTGCATTGAGAATAAAATATTGGCCGGTGCTATCTGTCTCATTGTCAAAGAAATAAGAAAATGGCGGAGCAAAATTAACGGTGCCTTCAATAGCAATCGAAACCGCCTCAATGCCTTTTCCAAGTTCCGTTTTTATAGAACCATCAATGTGGGGGCCGTTTGGACCGGGACAAACACCCAGGTTATTTTGCACCTCAACATTTGTCTCGCAATAGTCGGCATTTCCTGCTAAGTCTATGGACCATAGTTCCACGCATTGTGTGCCAAGTTCGAAACAGTCAAAGGTAACAGACGTGATTGGGTTGCCATTCGCATCAATAGGAAAACCTGTCCCTGTGCCGCATTTTCTAATGCCGATTTTTAGCATTCCTTGTGGGGTACAGTTGTCATCGGTAAATTGCAGGAAGTCTGAAGCCCAAAGGGTTATCATCATGGTAGGCATAATATTCACAGCAAGGTTGCTGTGGCACTCCACCACGGGCGGTTTACAATCCCTCACCGTAAAAGTATACTCGTATTCTTTGTTGTTGCCACAACCATCTGTAATAAACCACTTGATCCTGTGCGTACCGTGCGGAAGTTCCGGCGCGAAGTAGACATTCGGTTGTTGCTGTGTATTCCAGCGTACGCGTGCGGTTTTGTGCTTGCCAGAAATAGTTTCCTCAATGGCAAAACCCATTTTTTGGTTGGATGGAATGGGCCGCCCATCAAAGGCCCGCGGGGTGCCTCCCGAGAAATTTGGCGTGTTCAGGTTGTTGTAAAGCACGTTGTTCCAGCCTATATTGGCAAATTGGGTAGAGCTTATAACCGATTCCCTGTTTCCGTCTCCGTCCAGATCGAGGTACAGCACGTATTCAATGTTGATGCTCGAGCCGTAGCATGCATCAGTGGCGGTAATACTCAAATCGGTCGGTTCTTCGCAGAGGTCATGAATGCCCAAAACCGGATCGAACCAATACATCTCGTTCCAGAATTGAGGGTTATTGGGGGTCGCCCAGTCCTGATTGGTGCAATTGGGTACGACATACGTTCCGTTAGGCGCTTGACCGTCAATGACTTTGATGATCTGCTTGTATTTATAGCCGTTAGCATTTTGGTCAAAAAAAGTGCAGTAATTGGTTGCACTCGGGTCCGTTGGATTGATTTTTACAATACTTGGAGCCCAAAGCCCTGCAGTGCCACAGGCCGACACGATCGGACCGGGTAAGTTGGTCGGGTGGTTGGTGGTTGAGTTTGGATTTGGATTTGGAACTGTGATCAAAGCTGCGAGCGAATCGTATTTACAACGATTGGTAATTTGCCAGGTACGTTCTATTTTGTAGCAGGCATCCGGCAAGACTGTAAATACCTCATCTGTAAATACCACCTCAAACTCCTCACAAGCTTGACCATAAAGAACTGGCTCGCCATAAATGCCTGTCGTATCGCACACGGTCACAATGACATCATCGGGAAATTTGGTAAAATAATCCTGCGAATAGTCTACCTGCACAGCCTGAGCACAAGCGCCACTGTTTCCGGTTTGGTCAAAAACATGGAAAATACGCACGATCGTGCCCCGGTTGCAAATGGTATCGAACTGGGTATAATCTACTTCCAAGGCCACAGAATCCACGGCACAAGAAGTGGAGGTAATGAACCCGTAGGATTCAAGCGACGGGTCAAAGTTTTCGCAATCCACAACCTGGTTTTGCGGCGCCATACAGAGGGGCGGATTTGGATCCGTGACGATAATTTTCATCGTACAATCGCTGAAATGCCCCACGCCATAATTTCCCGATACATCTCCGGAAGGCACCGGAATGTCGTAGACGCGCAGCACCGCATCGAGCGTGTCGTTTTGATTCAGGCAACAAAAGCGCAGCGTATCGGTCCAGAGGGTATCGTAAAGGCAGGGTGTGAGTGCTAAAAACCTGGTTTTGAAGGAGATAGAAGTACAACCATCCGTGGATCCATTATCAAACTGACCAGCGCCAACAGCCATCAAACCATCTTCAAAAAGCTGCACCGTGGAAAAGGTATCACAACGCGCCACCGGTTTATCCAGGTCTGCCACCGTCAGGTTGAAGATGCAATCGCCAATATTGCCACAACTGTCCTCGGCTACGTAGGTAATCGTGGTCGTTCCAACCGAGAGCAATATGGAACCCATCGCACCCAGGGTATCGAATTCCGTCGAATCATTTCCCATAAGATCACCCAGGGAACCGATCAATGTTTTGGAGAGCCCGTTATCTTCCCAAAACGCTTGAAAAGAAGACAATTGAGAACACGCGTCACTCAAAACAACATCAGGCAGATCCACCATACCATAACAGGTGTCTGCATCTACCGTCACAAAAAGGGATGCCGGACAGTCTACGATTGGGCCTGTTTCGTCCAATACATAGATGTTTTGCAAAAAAGGTCCTTCACTCACTCCGGTACAAAAATCAAAATACTCCCATAGCCGCCGGATACGCACATCGCCACAAGGGAGTGCAAGCGGAAAATCTTCATAAAATGCGGAAATTTCACAAATGGAATTGTCATTCAGGCCATACTTTTTACCATTCAACAGTACAAATGGCGTGCCGGTGAAATCAGGGGTCGTATTGGTATCCGGGCAATGCAGGGTTAAATCGGGCGGCAATTGCATTTCAGCCAGGGTGTGCCTGTGTTGTTTGATGTATTGTATGCAAGTGCCTGTATTACCACTATCATCGATGGACAGCCAACTCCGGCTGACGATCCGGGTATAGGGTGTGTCACAGGAATAATTAGTGCCGTTGTCTATAAACGTTGGGGTACTGTGTGGTCCGCATGCATCGCTTACCTGTGGCACAGCAGCAGATAAACCAAGACTGTCTTTCAAAAAATTGGGGCTCAGATTTTCTTCCGCACAGGATACAATGAGCCCCGGGCATGTGAATACCGGTCCAATTTTGTCTAGTATCTTCACATTGCCCCAACATTTGTTCCCATTTTCGACATTGGTTACGCGGTCCTGGTATGTTTTGCCAATATCAGTGGCATTAAAAGTAGCAGGCAACCAGGGTCCATTCCCGAAAGGAACTGTTTTGTCGACTTCCACCACATAATCTGACGCACAGCCATAAGCGCTTTCCAGAACCTCATAAAATGCAAGCGTTCCGGCACAACTGGAATCCAGTTCTACGTACACAAGATCATTGCAGGTCAAGGTCGGTGGGGCCGAACTTTCCACCGTAAAAGAAAAGGCGCAGGTAGCCGTGTTGCCCGCTAAATCCGTGGCCAAAAATACGCAAGTGCTTATGCCAGAGGGAAATACACTGCCGGATGCAGGACCTGATAATTGAATGACTATGGCGGTCCCCTGGTCGTCGGTGGCCGTAACGGTGTAATTCAGCACTGTGTCGCAGGAGCCTGGCGCTAGCAGGATGGTATCGGATGCCGGACAAAAGATTTCTGGATCAATGGTATCGGCCAGGATCCGAAAATCAGGGACTTGGCGCTTTTCTGCGGGTTCAGAAAGTTTGGAAATTAAGGGAACCGTGGATGGCTTTGGAATTTCCTGTTTCAAATATTCCGGCGAAATAACCTTGCCGAAAAGATTGATCGTCAGGACCGAAAGTAAAAGGAGTAATGCTCGATTCATGGGAATAGGTTGATAAGTGGCAGAAAAAGGAATAAAAAAAACTGACTATCCGCATATTGGGTATCAAAAAGAATATCAAACCGCAGAACACCGAACACCGAATTTCGAAGGGATGTACCCATATATCAGCGTTAATCAAACGTTTGGATTTAAGAAACAGTCACCTGTAAACTACTTCATCATTCGATATTGGGTGTTCGATATTCGATATTTCATCACAAGTACCCAATATGCGGATAGTCAGTTAAAAAAAAATATTACAGCGAAAATTGAGCCGACTTGGCTTGTACGCCAGAAGTTTCCAAAAATAACTTATTTGAGGTTTATTAAAAGATACGTGGGCTGCCCGCAAATGCGGACAGCCCACGTAGAAACATGAGTCATGCGAATCAGGGGTTAACTCAGCCTCCTACTTTTTTGCGAGACTTCTTGGGCATGAGCCCTTCTTGCCTTTTGCCTTTTTTCTTCTTTTTCGAGGCTTTAAGACTCGATTCTGCCAGACAACCGCTCTTTTGACTACAAGCTGGTGCGACCAGGGCTACAGAAAAAAACA
>JAUSMG010000341.1 GCA_030645295.1 Saprospiraceae bacterium
GTGTCCCATCCGTGTCATCCGTGGCCCATTTATCCCCTTCACCTTCTAATCCCGCTTCGCCACCATCGTCAAAATCGTCGCAATCGCGACCGTTTCGCCCGTTTCATCATATACATCCACCAGCCATTTGACAATGCCGCGTGGAATGGCCGCCACACCTTCCTTAAAGGGGTCGGTTTCCTGTTCGATCTTTTCTTTGACCGTCAATTTCACCCCAATGGTCATGCCGGGATAAACAGGTTTCGTGAAACGGCATTCGTCCAGACCATAGTTGAGCAGCACAGGACCTTTTTTCGCATCTACAAAAAGCCCGGCGGCTTTTGAAAGCACAAAATATCCGTGCGCCACACGGCCTGTAAATGGCGTGCCTTCAAGGGCAGTCGCATCCATGTGGGCATAAAAATTATCGCCGCTCACATTGGCGAAGTTGTGGATATCGGTCTCTGATACCGTGTGTTTGGCCGTGATCAGGGTTTCGCCAACAAACAATTCCTCGAAGTATTTTTTGAAGGGGTGCACCGGCATTTCTGTCTGCTCGCCACCCGTTTGGAACTGGTTGGTCACCGCGGTAATATCGGTCGGGTGGCCTTGAATGGCGGTGCGTTGCATGTAGTGCAATACGCCGCGCATACCGCCCATCTCCTCTCCCCCACCCGCCCGACCGGGACCGCCATGCACCAGAGTTGCCAAAGGCGAACCATGCCCTGTGCTTTCCTTGGCCGAACTGCGGTTGAGGATGTGAATGCGTCCGTGAAAAGCGCCGGCCTCAAGCACGTATTCGCGCATTATCCTGGGGTCCTGGGTGCAAATGGTGCTGACGAGTGAACCCTTGCCCATATTCGCCAATTCGATGGCTTTGTCGAGCCCGGAATACGGCATGAGGGTTGAAATAGGACCAAAACACTCGGTTTCATGACTGAGTGTTTTGGAAAACGGACTGTCGTTCAACAACAGGATCGGCGGCATAAAAGCCCCTTTTTCGCGGGAAGCACCCACGGTTTCAAACTGCTCCAGGTCGCCAAAAACAATGGGCGTTTCCTGGATCAACACATCCAGGTGCTCGCGTACCCGGTCCATCTGTGGTCGATTGATCAAAGCGCCCATTCGTACCCCTTCTGCAGCGGGATCGCCGATAATGGTTTTGGCCAATTCTTTGGACAAGGCATCTTTAACTGCATGCAGCATTATTTCAGGCACAATGATGCGCCGAATGGCAGTACATTTTTGTCCGGCTTTGGTGACCATCTCGCGTCGGCATTCTTTGATAAAAATATCAAATTCCGGCGTTCCCGGCAGTGCATCTTCGCCCAAAATGGCGGCGTTCAACGAATCGGCCTCTACGGTAAAAGGCACAGAATTTTGCAAAATGGCCGGCGTAGTACGGAGTTTCCGTCCAGTTTCTGCTGAGCCGGTAAAGGTGATCACGTCCTGACTGTCCACAAAATCCAGGATACCCCGGCCGGTGCCTACCACAAGTTGCAGGGCGCCTTCGGGTAAAATTTTTGATTCAATGATGTCACGGAACAAGGCTTCAGTGAGGTACGAAGTCTGCTCCGAAGGCTTAACAACAGCTGGAACACCCGCCATGAGATTGCAGGCCACCTTTTCGAGCATGCCCCAGATGGGGAAATTAAAGGCATTGATATGGACGGCCACGCCGCGCTTGGGCGTTAAAATATGGTGTCCAACGAAGGTGTTTTCCTTGGAAAGGCGGATGGTTTCGCCTTCCACGTGGTACGTCTCGTTGGGGAAACGGCGGCGCAGGCTGGCATTGGCGAACAGGTTGCCGATACCCCCCTCGATGTCCACCCAGGAATCCGCGCGGGTAGCCCCGGTCATGTGCGAAACCTGGTAATAATGGGCTTTGCGGTCCATGAGGTAGAGCGCGAGGGCTTTGAGCATTTGTCCGCGCTGCTGGAAGGTAAGTTTCCGGAGTGCGGGATTGCCGACGCGGCGGCCGTACTCAAGGATCTCGCCGTAATCCAGGCCTTCGCTGTGGACGGTACTGACAATTTCGCCGGTAAGGGCGTTGTATTGCGGTATTCCCTCTCCTGTGCCGGGTATCCATTGGCCGAGGGTGTAATTGTGGAGTGCTGACATAGGGTGCAGTTAACTGGCTGTCTAAAAGCCTATACAATGCGCATAGATTATTGGTTTTCGTCGTTGAGCCACTGTTTCATGGTTTCGTTCGTATATCCGCGTTCATCCCAAAGTTTCGAAGTACGCTTTTGGATACGCTCAGCAAAAAACGAGGCCAACATCTTTTGAAGGTCTTGCATCTCATCTTCCTTTAAATCGTATGAGTACAATTTAAGAAGTTGAAGTTGAATGTTGGTGAGTGGTATACTGGGCTGAATAGAAGACATAGCGCAAAAGATTTTGGCAAAAATAAGGGATGAAATAGCAAGCGGAGTACTTTGTTTAAAGATGCTGCTCTTAAAAGGGTAAGAACTAATGCGTCACCACCAATTTCCTCCATAAAGAATTGCCCGCTGCGTTCGTAAGCCGATAAAAATACAAACCCGCCGGCCAACTGCCTGTTTCCAGTTTCAATGTGTTTGAATTTCGATCCGAAAGCGAAATCTGCCTGAAAATCTGGCCTTCCGCCGTGCAGATATCCATTTGCGATTTTTGCCCTACAAGCGCAGGACTATCCCAAACGATCAATGTATGGTCGGCGGCGGGATTCGGGCGACTTTGAAGATTCCAGGCATCGGGAATATCCAGGGTAAAAACTCCACTGTCCGTTTTGTATTCAATCACCAGATCGTCGAAATAAAAGCCATCGCGGCTGTCAGGATTGCCGGAAAAGGAGGTCAGGGTAAAGCGCAAAAAGAAAGATTCTCCAATAAAGGATTCCAGATCAATACATTCTTCTTCCCAGTAGGAATGACTCCCTGCATATACGTCCTCTGCAAGCGAAACGTCATATTTAGAGAGTATTCCGGGAAAGGTGAAAAAGAAATCATCTGCGTTATAAGCCATGGATACGGTTGCCCAGTCGAGCTCAGGTTCAATGTCCCAACGCGCAAAAAAGCGCAGACGGGCATCGTATGCATCGTCCGGAATGCTCAGGGGAAGGGCAGTTGTAAGCATGTTTACTTCGGCAGTATAGGCGCTTAAAGGCGAATCCGTCATGCTTTTGGAGGGCGAATAAGCTTGCTCCGTGGTTTGTCCCCATTGGCTGTCTGAGATCCAATACGCATTGGCGAGCTCGTTGCTTTCTTCGAAGAGTGTAGTAAAGGGATTGTCGTTAAAAGTGGTTTCGAAGGTATCGGAATGAATTTGGCCATTGCGTTCTGCTAAGGCGACAAAGCGAATGCTTTCGCCTGTTTGAGTGGCGCCATTGAGGGCAACCGAAACGGCAAAGGACTCAGATTCAAAATTCTGGATGATTATGGGCATTACGGTGGAAAAACCTAGAATATTGGCCGTAAGTGCTTCAAAACTTATCTGAATCGGTGCGGCGCCCAGTTCATACTGTTTGACCTTAAAGGGTGCGTTAAGCGTGTTCCCGGCAAATGATTCACCCGGCTGTTGAAGAATGACCGCGCCGCCCAGCGTATACCAGGCCGCCGACAGATTGGTGAGC
>JAUSMG010000350.1 GCA_030645295.1 Saprospiraceae bacterium
GCTCAATAAACGCCTTCAACTCATCCACCATAGCAGGCGAACCAATAGCTATAGTGCAACGCTGGTGGAGTTCAGCCGGCGCCAAATCCAGGATACGCTTCAGGTTCGTATTCAAGGCTTTGCCGCCGGCCTGCTCGATGAGCATAGCAAGGGGGTTGCATTCATAAAGCAATCGAAGTTTGCCTTTTGGATATTTGCGCGTGCTTGGATAAAGGAAAATTCCGCCCTGGATCAGGATACGGTGTACATCACTCACCATACTGCCGATGTAGCGCAGACCGTAGTTTTGATCCGAACAGTGGTCAATATAGCGACGCATTTCCAAGTCGAATTTGGAATAGTAGCCCTGGTTCACGGAGTAGGTCTGGCTGTTTTCAGGGATGCGCATGTTGCGGTGACTGAGGCAAAACTCGCCAATGCTGGGGTCGAGCGTGAAGCCGTTTACGCCGCGACCTGTCGTGTACACCAACATGGTGGAGGTGCCATAGAGGACGTACCCGGCAGCCACTTGCTTGGTGCCGGACTGGAGAAAATCTTCCCGGGTAGCAGGCCCACCCGCATCGCTTTTACGGCGGTAAATGGCGAAAATGGTTCCTACCGACATGTTTACATCAATATTGGAAGAACCGTCGAGCGGGTCGAACATTACGATATAGTGGCTTTGCTTGGAACCAACCTGCGGGACATGAATGATGTCGTCGTTTTCTTCAGAGGCGATGGCGCAGACCTCCCCGGAGTTTTGCAGGCATTCGATGAGCCGTTCGTTGGCATAGACATCGAGTTTTTGCTGGGTATCACCACTTTGGTTTTCACCGCTGTCTGCCACGCCCAGGATATTGACGAGCCCTGCTTTGTTTACCTCCCGGTTGATGATCTTGGCCGCAACACCGATGTCACGCAAAAGACCGGTGAGTTCGCCAGTGGCGTAATCGAAGTCTTTTTCGGAGCGAAGGATGAATTCGTCGAGTGTGACAATGCGGTTGGTAGGAATGTCGCTCAGGTCTGCTGGATCCGAGATGCCGATGTAAGGTTCTTTGTCGGCTAAAGTTTTGGCAGAAACAGCGGCTTTTTTCGTGGTGATGGCCATAAGATGGTTAGTGCAAGTTTTGTGGTAATAAAGGCGGCTCAAAAGTAACAAGAACCGCGTTTAGCGTCCAGGATTTCTTTTTGGGTTAAGGAATCAGATGAAAGTAACAAGTTATTATTCACCCGTTCCTAAATTTTCAGGCATTGCCAAATGATGACAAACAGATTGCCGTTTTTACTGCACATTTGTAACGAATCGGTGTTTAGCATTAAATATTCCATGGGTACGTTGGCTTGGTATGCTGAACGGATCAAACTTCCCCAGGCTTTGAAAAAAACTTCACTCCTGCTCGCAATTGCATTTTTAGCCCAAATGGCCTGCCGTCCGGCACTGCCGGATGAGATCCCTTTGCCCACCAAAATTTGTGTCCGCACCCAGCATCACAGCTGGCCAATCCCTCAGGCTACGGTGTATGTGAAGTACAATACCGACTCATTCCCTGGTTACGATAAACCCCCGTCTTACTTCGATGCCTCCTTTAAAACAGGCGCCAATGCCCACGGCTGTATCGAACCCGTGCCGGAAGGGCGTCATTGGTTGATTGCTTATGGCTATGACAGCTTGTATTTTCCGCATGATGTTTTTGGAAGTATGCGGGTTGAAATTTCGCTGACGCATAAACCTGTTCTGGACACGGTTTTATATGTAGCGGAGTAGATTTTTTTATGGATATCCAATTAAAAATCCATCCGAACCCGCACATTCAATCGCCTGCCTGTCAGGTAATTAGGAATAGCGTATTGGGTATTTTCTATCGTTTTTATCCAAACATTGGACGCCTCGTTGGCCACCTTCAGAAGGTTAAATACCTCCAGACTGGCCCAGGTACTGCGGGTGAATCGCAGGAAATGATGGGGCTTTTTGTTGCGCCATTGTTCCTTCCAGAGTTGGAAGCCAAATCCGATGTCCACCCGGTGGTAAGGCGCGAAACGGTAGGGATTTCTGTAAATGATATTGTTGTCGGGCACCCCAAATGGCAGACCTGAGCCCACCGTGAAATTGAGGTGCATCCGAATGTTCTTGTTGCTGCGCAGGTAGTCCTGGAAAAACGTTGAAAACGTGAAAAGCCGGTCGGTAGGCCGAGGCACATCTTTCACATCCTGGCCTTCACGCTGGCCAAGATTGCGCACTTTATGTTGTACACCATCAATGCTTTCCCGGGTTCGGAGCATGGAGAAATTGACCCAACTTTCTGCACCTTTCACAAACTCGCCATTGAGGCGAATGTCAAAACCGGTAGCATAACCTTGTGAGTTGTTTTCTCCGGCATAACGGATGCGCACATTGTCGAGATCGAAGGAAACCAGGTCCCACATTTTCTTGTAGTAAGTCTCGGCGATGAGGCGCATTTTTACCGGACGGCGTTTTCCCCACAGGAAATCCCAGGTGAAACCGCCCACCACATGCGCTGATTTTTGGGCTTTCAAATTGGTGTTCACGGTACCATCCAGGCGACGCATTTCACGATAAAAAGACGGTTGAAAAAACAAACCCCCTCCCAGACGATACGATACATCTCGCTTGGTATTCAATGGTTTGTACAAGAATTGAGCCCTCGGTGTCACAAACCACTCTTCGTTCATGGTCCAGTATTGTCCCCGTGCGCCGGCGATGATCTGTAATTCGCGCACCCCGTCTTTTTTCCAGCTCCAGGTGTCTTGAAAAAACGCAGAGAAGCGGTCGCTGGAAAGGGAGTTGCGCGTTTTCAGCACACGACGAACCTGCAGCGCAACCGTGTCGTAGGGAAGCGAGTAGAGCGCGGAATCGAGTCGCTCCCACTCGTTGATCTTGTCCTGGATCTGTTCGTTTTGCCACCTGGCAGACCACTGAAGAAAGTGGTTGCGTTCCAGGCCGGCGTCTGTTTTCTCGCGCTGGAGTTCGATGCCGCCTTTATATTCCACGTTTCGAACCTCCGCGTTGAGGTAATTGCGTACCCAGGTGTGTTGAGTGCCTGTTCCCAGAATATTGGTGATCTCGCCGAAATTGTCAGAGCCTAGGTTTTCTTCCAGTTCCCCCAAAATATAGTAGCCTAAAATGTCGAAACGTTCATTTTCCTGACTGCTCCAGGTAGAGGCTAAAATTTTGTGGTACAATGGATTGCGGTCTCGGTCCGGCAAATACGTGAGTGAAATACCGCCCATGGCCTGGGTAAAATCGTCCACCTCCTGGCCTTCAAAAGCAGTCCGCAATTGCAGCGCGTAATCGATCAATCCAAAAGCCCGTGCAAGGCTTTGTGGTTGGAAAGTATAGCTTGAACGGTTGAAATTGCCGATTACGCCGATCTGCCAGTCGCGATTCAGGTCGTAGGTCAGATACGCCTGGATGTCGGTGAAATTGGGAACATACTCCCCTTCTACATCAAGGCTTCCTAGCAGGTTTTTGGTGGTTTTGTAACGCGCGCCCACGAGGTAGCGAAAAGCGCGAAAGCCCGTTTTGTTCGGCTTCCAGCTTCCTTCCAAATGGGCAGAACCGCCCAGCATACTCGCGCTGGCGCTGGCCCGCAAACTGTCGGGTCGTTTGTATTTGATGTCCAGAACGGACGAGAGTTTGTCGCCGTATTTGGCCTGGAAACCGCCGCTCGAAAAAGAGAGATCGCGCACCAGGTCGATGTTTGGAAAGGTCAGGCCCTCTTGTTGTCCGGCGCGGATCAATTGCGGACGATAGATCTCGAAATCATTGACATACACGAGGTTTTCATCGTAATTGCCACCGCGCACCTGGTATTGCGAACTGAGTTCGCCGCCTGTACCCATGTTGGTACCGAGCGCGATATGGGGCAGCACACTTTCCAGATTGCCCGTGGTACTGGGCAGAAGTTTCAGATCCGTGATGTTTTTTTCCTTCACCATGCCCCCGTCGTCGAGCCTGCGGCCACTGATCACAACTTCCAGATTGGCGCCTACGGGCGACATCGCTACGTCCAAAGCATAACGCGCGCCGGGTTGTAAGGCCAGAATATCGGCCGAAGTTTCCTGATAGGCTACCCGTTTAAAAGAAAGGGTAATGCGTTGATTGGCAGGAATTTGAGTGGCAAATTTTCCGCTTTCGTCCGTGCTTACCACTTTGCCGGAACCTTTGATGAATACACTCACCAGTTCTACAGGTTGACCGTCGGAGGCGTCTGTGACGCGGCCGTAGACAGTGGCGGTTTGTTGGGCGGAAATGAAAATGGGCAGGAGGAGCGGGAGTGCGGCGAGCCCCATCTTAATGAAGATTCCAGCGGGTAAGAGAAATTTTTGACGGGACATTTGAAGGTGAGGTGGATTTTTGGCAAAAGTACAATGAGGTGTGCCCTTTCTAGAGAAACTTTATCAAAGCAGAGGACAAAGGTACATGAAGAAATCTCCTTACTTTTGTGGATAAATCATAGACTTATGCAAGTCGTTTTAGAGATAAACAACCCGAACGATCTTCAATTGCTTTTGCAATATGTGAAGTTGCTTTCTTCTGCCCGAGTGCTTGAAGCCAAGCCACCCACCAAGCCAGCAAGTGAGAAAAAGTCCTTTTTCGAGCGGCATTATGGTGTCCTTAGCTCCAGGATGACGGCTGAAGAAATAGATGCTCAACTTATTAAACTTCGTGGAGAATGGGAACGGGATACTTGGTAGATACCAATATAGCCATTTACATGCTTAAAGGCATTTTGCCTGAAAATGCTGCAGTATTTTTATCCTCAGTTCTCAATGGCGGGTGTATAATGTCTGTAATTTCCCGAATCGAATTATTGGGCTTCGCGTTTCCTGATTCAACCGACGAAATAAAGGCCTGGAAATTTATTGAGGATTCTGCTATTCTATCACTTTCAGATGCTATCGCTGACCAAGCGATTGAAATTCGTAAGTTGCATAAAATAAAACTTGGAGACACACTTATCGCCGCTACAGCTTTGGTTAATGATTTGACCCTGTTGACAAGAAATGATGCTGATTTTAAAAGCATTGCTGGCCTTAAGTTGGTCAATCCATTTGTGCTTTAAGAGCCTCTCCAACAATGTTACTCTTCCTGATCCGAACAAGGTGTTCCTTCTCAAACGCCGGATCAAAATTCTTCAACGTCACCAGCATCGCCAGGAACACATTGTAAATCACATTCATTGGCAATTGCAGGATAGCTTCCTGAAAGTAACAGGCCACAGCGAGCATGAACAGCCAGGTCGTAATGCCCGCATAAAGTGATTTGATAAACGGATCGCGGCACCGTATGAAATAGTACAATCCCGTTCGCAGCACCACGTAATGAAACAAAGTATAGAGGATCAGCCCAATCCAACCCAATTCCACGCCCATGCGCACGAAACTGGAGTCGTGGGGGAAATTGGCGAGTTCTGATTCCGGGTTGAATCGTTTTCCCCAGACTCCGCAACTGCCCAGGCCGCCGCCAATGGGATGACTCTGGATGTAAGGCTGGATCTTTTTCTGGTTGCTCAGCCGCAGATTCATTGAATCGTCCTGCGCGGGCTTAAAGGCAGACTGGATGCGGTAAATTACCCCGCTGTTCGTGGATTTCATCACAAAACCAACGCCCAGCACTGCCAGAATACCCCCAATGACCAGCACCCGCCTGCTCAGGATCAGTCCCGCAAAAAAAACAGCCCCCACCGGTATTAATCCATAAGCCGTGCGGGTACCCGTGTACGCCGTGGCCCACAAGGCTATCAAACCCATGATGCTGAGCATAATTTTGTGCGGCGTTTTGGTCGCTCCTACTACCATTGCCCCGCAGAAAACTGCAAAACAGACCATCAGAATTCCAAAGGTGGTCGGGTCGTAGCAGAAGGAAGGAACGCGCACCATATTCCATTGATGGTAAAGTTGATATCGCTCCTCATCGGCCATCATCCAGATCGTTTCCTGGGTATTGAAGCCAAAAAAATTCTGCTTCAAACCGTATAGTGCGCTTACAAAACAAATCCCGATGATGAGTTTCAGGATGGCCATTATACCCGTCCGATTGCGTTGGAAAGCGAAGGCCCCGATAAAAAAAACCACCTGTTGTATCGCCACACTTCGCACGGTGTATACCCAGGCCAATTTTGATTGCGCTTCGGGATTCAACACTTGCATCACATTGAAATACAACCAGATAAGGATCATGTAACTGAGCGGCGACTTGGCAAAAGCCCAATCGCGCTCCTTGATCTGACGCAACAAAATACCTACCGTGCTCAGCAGGATCAGCAAATCCAGCAGCGTTCCGATCGGTGCGTCGGTGTACTTTAAAGCGAAGGGCAAGGCCAGCGAAACAAACAACATCAACCCAATGGCAAACGTGATGTTAAACAAACAAAAAATGACCAGAGGCACTCCTATCAACCCGATAAACATGACCACACTTACGTTCAACTCGAGCGTAGCCAACAGGTACGACAAGGGCAGCGTGGCGAGCAGCAACAGCGCCAAACCCAGCGGACTGCTGAGTTTTTGAGCTACAAGTTGCTGACGCATTTGTGTCTTGAATTTTCCCCAGGGGGAATTGTCGCGCGGGGTGAAGAGGTCTTGCATGGTTGACTGTTGACCGTTGGCTATTGACCGTTGACCGTTGACCGTTGACCATTGACTTTTGACTTTTGACCATTGACAACATCTGAGCTTGTGATTAATGGTCAAAAGTCAACGGTCAAAAAAATAGCACCTTAAGGCAAATGCCGGCCAGCACCAGAATGATGAACAGGTGCATCATGTTTTCTATAAACCGTTGATATGGAGTGAGTTCGGGGGTATCCTTCATCGTTTATAGTTCATCGTTTATAGTTCATCGTTTATAGTTCATCGTTCATCGTTCATAGTTC
>JAUSMG010000354.1 GCA_030645295.1 Saprospiraceae bacterium
GTAAACCCAGTGCTGTCGGGCGATGAAGTAAAAGCGACAGCGGAAAACATCCAGAAGGAGATAACGGGCGCAGGTGCGTCCATCGTCCATGCGGATGAAATGGGCCTCCGTCAATTGGCCTACGCCATCAACAAGCGTACAACGGGCTATTATTATAGCATCGAATTCGCTTGTGAATCCTCCGAATGGTTGGTGAAATTCGAGTTGAACCTGAAGCGCAACGAAAACCTCCTGCGTTTCCTTACGGTAAAACTCGACAAGTACGGCATCAAGTACAACGACGACAAACGCAAAGGCCTCATCGGCTCCCGCAGTAAAAAGAAGGAATCTGCTGCTGCTCCTGCAGCCGTTGCTCCTGAACCTCCGGTCGACGAAGTACCGGCTCCTGAAGTTGTTGACCTCGACGTTTAAAATCCATTCATTCACCAATCACTCACTCGCACAATACTATGGCTGCTTCCAGAGAAGATGTCAAGTTCCTCAGCAATCCTAAACTCGGGTTGCGCGGCAAAAAGTACTGCCGTTTCCGCAAATTCGGTATCAAGTACATTGACTACAAAGATTCGGATTTCCTTATCCAGTTCATCAACGAACAGGGCAAACTGCTTCCACGTCGTATCACAGGCAACAGCCTGAAATACCAGCGTCGTGTGGCTACCGCCGTCAAGCGTGCACGCCATTTGGCAATTCTGCCTTTCGTAGCCGACTTGATGAAATAATAATTTCTAAATTTAACAGTAAGATGAATATCATTCTGCTCGATCATATTGACAAGGTAGGCGCCAAGCACGATGTCGTGAAAGTGAAAGACGGTTACGGTCGCAACTACCTGATCCCACAAGGCCTGGGAATCGTGGCCAACAAGCCAAATCTGGCCCGCCTTGAAGGCATGAAAAAACAAGGCTCTAAAAAAGAGGCTGTTATCATCGCCGCTTTCAAAGAGGTGGTGGCCAAATTGTCTGGCGCCAAGGTCAAAATCACGGCAAAAGCCGGCGAGAATGGCCGCCTTTTTGGTTCCGTTACTGCCCAACACCTTTCCAACGCACTGCGCGAGTTTGGCGTGGAAGCGGACAAGCGCATCATTGAGATGCCCGAAGAGGTAAAAGAACTCGGCTCGTACACCGCAACCGTTAAATTCCACCCTGAAGTGGAAGCTGCCGTCAAATTTGAGGTGGTAAACGAGGCTGGTAACGAGGTGGAAATGGATGACTAACCTGTTATCCTAAAGTAAATTTAATATTAAAAGCGAAACCAACTGCTTTGCGGATGGTTTCGCTTTTTTTGTTTACCCGCCGAAGCCTTGGCGTAGGCGGGTTTACCCAAATCCCCCAAATCCCCAATTAAACAAATACCCAAATCCCCAATATTCCAATCACCACCAAGCATGAGAAACACCATCATTCGCCGTGTTATAATATTAGGGTCCGTAGCAAGTCTTAGCCTGCTGGCGGTACAGACTTATTGGGTGCTTCGCACCTGGAATCTGCAAGAACAGGAATTCAACCGGCGCGTGAATCAGGCTATGCTGGACGCAGCCAATGAATTGGCGCAGATGAACCTCTTCGCTTTACCGAGCCAAAAATTGGTCCAACAGGTTTCTACCAATTATTGGGTAGTAAATGTAAACAACGTGTTCGAAGCCAATGATTTAGAGCACGTTTTAGGAAAAGCATTTGAGACCCAGGGACTCAAGGAAGATTACGAATATGGCATTTTTGACTGCTCCAGCGACCAGATGGTGCGTGGAAAATTCGTAAAATATTCCACTAAAAAGAACAATACAGAATTCTTGTCGGAACCGCTTCCAAAGCACTATGATCAGGATTTTATCTATTATTTCGGCGTACTCTTCCCGGGAAAAAACGCCAATATGCTTAGCAGTATGTGGCTTGTGGTGGGCTTTACTGCGCTGATGCTCCTCACTGTACTGTTTTTCATTTACTCCATTCTCGTCATTTTGAGGCAGAAGCAGTTGTCGGAGCTGCAAAGGGATTTCATCAACAATATGACCCATGAATTCAAAACGCCCATTTCGACCATCAATATTTCCACGGATGTATTTCTGAAAAACGACAAAATAAAGGAGGATCCGCGCCTTTATCGCTACGCCGGTATTATCAAAGAACAAGTCCTTAGGCTCAATACTCAGGTTGAAAAAGTGCTGCAACTCGCAAAGATCGAACGGGATAACATCGAACTGAACGTGGAAGAAATTGATCTTGCTGAACTCATCCACAGTATTTCACCTTCCATCGAGCTAAAAATCAACGATAAAAATGGCATCCTGCACCTTGACCTTGATGCTACCAACGCCCGCGTTCGGGCCGACAAACTTCACCTCACCAATATCCTCCATAATCTTGTGGACAATGGTGTAAAGTATTCCAGAGAAAAGCCCGAAATTCACATTGGGCTTCAAAATGAAGTTAACACCCTGGTACTCAGCGTACAAGACAATGGCATTGGTATCCCAAAAGAGCATCAAAAGCGTGTATTCGACAAGTTCCACCGTGTTCCTACTGGCAACGTACACAACGTAAAAGGATTTGGTCTCGGACTGTTTTACGTTAAAACCATGTGCAAGGAACACCGATGGAAACTCAGCCTCAGCAGTGAGCTGGGCAAGGGAACCCGAATTGAGATCCGCATGCCACAGGGTTGAGCACCAGCATTGGTAACTACCTTCGCCCCCATGTCTCCCACATTCCTACTGCATCATTGCCCGATTTATCTCGGCCCGCTCGCCGAGTCAATTCCTTCCTGGCTAAAAAACCAGGACTATTCTCAGGTCTTCGTCCTATGCGATGAAAATACCAGGCAAAATTGCCTTCCTTATTTTTTAGAAAAAACAGGACTTCCCTATAAAGTCCAATGGACCGAAATCAAGTCCGGAGAGGGAGAAAAAACGCTGGCCACCTGTGAAAAGATCTGGCAATCAATGCTCGACGCCAAACTTGACCGCCGGGTGCTGGTCGTCAATCTGGGCGGTGGGGTCATCGGGGATATGGGCGGTTTTTGCGCCGCCACCTGGAAACGCGGAGTGGATTTTGTGCAAGTCCCCACTACCCTGCTCTCTATGACCGATGCAGCCATCGGCGGGAAAACGGGCATTGATTTTCATGGGATAAAAAACATTATTGGGGTATTCCAACAGCCCGCAGCCGTTTTTGTGGATCCTGTTTTCCTTCAAACATTGCCCCAACGCGAATTGCGCAGCGGCTTTGCCGAGGTGATCAAACATGCTTTGATCGGGGATCCAAATCTGAGTGATCGTCTCCTTTCAATGGAGACGATCCGTTCCGCAAACTGGACTGACATCCTCCAAAAATCCATCGCCGTCAAAGTGCGGGTGGTTCAGGAAGATCCTCTGGAAAAGGGCCTGCGGATGCTCCTGAATTTTGGTCACACCATCGGCCACGCACTGGAAAGCTGGTTTTTAGAAACGGACGAACCGCTCACACACGGCGTAGCGATCTATATCGGGATGATCTGCGAAGCCGGATTTCTAATGGGGAAAAGAGACCTTCGTGCAGAAGTCGTGGCCCTGGGCCAAAACGTTTTTCCGCACCTAAAGATTGATCCCAATATATTCCCGGCCATTTGGGAACGCATGCAGCAGGATAAAAAAAATTCGTCCGGCACGGTGCGAATGGCCGTGCCGGACGAAATGCCGTTTTCCTTGAAAATTATTGAGCCCGATCAATTGGCGGTAGAGCGCAGCCTCACCTTTTACAACACGCTGAGTTGAAAGTTTTCAAGTAGCAAGGAGCAAGTGTCAGTTCCTCCGAATGGCTACTTTCCAACTTGTAACTTGCCACTCGCCAACTTTTTACTATTGAAGTTTCGGTTTCACCAGCGTAAACACCCTGGAAATATTGAAACCAAAACGAACTCCGCTCATCATTTTTCCCGCCCCGTCTTCAAAAAACCAGTCTTCACTGGTCTCCGTCAGGAATCCTTTATAGGTCATATAAGCCGAGTTGGTGAAATGCAATTGAAAAACGTGTCCGCCTGTTTCGATGTCAAAACCAATGGATAGGCTATTGGCGTAGGGCGTTACAACCTGACCCTCAGGGACATAGTAGTATTCAGCATTGAGCGCAACACGCTTCGTGAGTTTTATCCGACCTGCCGCTCCAAGGGAAAAGACATCATTTTTGTCCTTGGGTGTGGTCGTCAGATTGCGGTGAAGCAACGTCGGCATGAGTTGGAGCGAAAGTCGACTGTTAAATTTTCGCCCAACGAGCAACTGGTGCACATAGAATAAACGGTCAGAGAATTTGTTATTCCGCTCCGGATCAGCAAACTTAACTGTTCTAATCTGTGCATCAACAACATACGCCAGGGTAACCGGCATGTTTTTAGCGCCGGAGGATTGACGCAGGATCTTATACTTTGCGAAACCATCAATCGTCTTTTCATACGTGCTCCGACCAAATCCTATCATAAACCGATCGGTCACCCCATAATCCGCGCCGATGCGAATGGAAGCGCCGTCAAGTCCGAATATATCGTAGAGGCCCTGCCTGAGCGGGTTAAAACGGTGCGAAAACTTGGTGTCGAGTACCCCTTTGGCCGTGTTTTCGATGGAATGACCATTCACCACCCGGTTTGCCTTAAACGCAGCGGTAGCGTAATCGATGGTTTTATCCTCGCCCAATAGCGAGAGCAGGTCTTCATCCTGAGCAGTGAGCATTTGGGGTAAAAAAAGGCCGGCTATCGATAAAATGAGGGCAGGCAAAAAGGCGGGTAAGTAGATTTTTTTCATGAATAGGAATGCTTAAGACTATGGACCAAAGACGTTGGACGTTGGAAATCAATGCTCCAACGTCCAAGGGTCTGATCTCCGTTTACTGTTTTGGCACCAGTGCGGCATCCACCAAAATTTTGGCTTCTTTGGCAATTTTGTCACTCACCAGAGATGGGATTTCAACGTTGTAGTCGGCGAGATAGAGGCCGAATCCTGCGTTGACTTTTAGATTGCTCCCGTTAACGGTCAGCGCGCCATTGGTCGTGATATCCTTGGTTACGCCGTGCAGGGTCATTTGTCCCGAAACGATGGCGTTATATACCCCATCTTTGGAAAGGTTAACTTCGCCAAGGTTGGTAATTTTTCCAATAAAGGTGGCTTTCGGGTATTTGCTCGATTCCAGGTAGTTCTCGTTAAAGTGCTCCTGCATCAAAGACTTTTCAAATTGAAAACCTTTTATGAGCACAGCCCATTGGAAATTCCCGGTTGCGGCATCCAGCACAGCGGTTGCGCTATTGCTCAATGCGTCAATTTTTTCGGGAGAATTGGCCGCCGTAGCATCAAATTTGACTTTGCCGTCGCGGGTAAAGAATTTTTGGGTGCTTTGAGCAGATGCCGCCATTGTAAAAATGAAAAAAGCGGCACTGAAAATCAGTAGTTTTTGCATGAAAAATATGTGTTTGATAATGAGTGTATTTGGGTAGCGTGGTCAAAAGTCAACGGTCAACAGTCAACAATCATTTGACTTCCACGCATCGGGACAGTTGTACGTCCAGATTAAGGCCATCACATTTGCCTTTGAAGGTAACCGTTTCGCCGGCCGCAAAGTCCGTGCGGGAATGCTGGCTCAGCGCATCCAGTTCGCAGATGACGGTAAATTCGTCTCCCGTTTCAAGCGTGATCTTTGCCGGGTTGCCCACGGATTGAGACGTTTCTTTCACTACGCCGGTCACCGAGATCGTTTTGCCGAGATACTTGCCATTGGCGGCAGTTTCGTCGGTGTTATACGCCTTAAAGAGCGTTGCGGCCTCCACCTCCACCTCGGCTTTGGAGGATTTCATGTTTTCGTGGGGTTTGTTCCAAAGCGCGTATCCAATGGCCGCTGCAATAAGCCCAAGCCCAAGGATCAACAGGAGAATGCGTTTCCCAGACATACAAAGGAGGTTAAAAGGTTTAAATCACGGTCTTTTTTATTGCGCTTAATTGTTAGGAGCACCGGCATTTACCCAGGCCTCTATTTTTTGTTTACTGCAATCGGAAATTTCACCGGAAGGTGGCATGAGGCTAACTCCATTGCCATTGATTCGATCCACAATTTCACGGTTGAGGGTGAATTGTTTCAGGCCTTCATAAGTCATAAAAGGACTAACCGCCTGTTGCCCTCCCGGAGCGTGACAGCTGATGCAATTCTGCTGAATAATGGGGAGTATGTCTGCACTATAACTGATTGCCGTTGTGTCGCAGACCGTTACGCCATAATGTTCCACTTCGTTGTCGTAATAACAGGATGTTTGTGCAAATACCACGACAAAAAGGGTAAATACCGCAAAAAAGAATTGTTTCATGTGAAAAAAGCCAGAAAATTTAATTTTTTGATTTAGTACGGCAAAAGTAGACTGCCGGCTCCACTAGTTTTAGCAGATGGGCATATTAGGTTTATTAAAATTTTGTGCTACTTTTTAATTTTCAAGAGCGCCTTCTCCAATCCAGGCCTGAATTTTTTGAAGGCTACAATCGTCGAGTTTTGCGCCACCATTTGGCATCCAATTGGATGTACGCGTGAGCGATGCGTAGAGTTTTCCATTTGACGCCACCGTTTTGATGTCCGAATAGGTAACAAGTTTAAGATTGCCTTGTGGATTGTTGCCGCTGTGGCAACCCTGGCATTTTACTTGTACAAGCGGCATAATGAATGTGCTGAACTTCACTGTGGATACATCGCAGCCACCAAAATTCTCGTCACAAGCATTATTTTGCGCGCCCTGCGCCAACCAGATTTTTAGCAGATCGATCTGTGCCGGTGGTAGCGCGGACTTGGGCGGCGGCGGCATCCGGTCGTCCAGATCATTTTCCAGGAGCGCGCGCATCAACTTATTTTCATTCCAATCGTTTTGGGTAGCATTCTCCACCGTGCTCACGAGACTTTGGTAGGAGTCAAGCACAATCCCTTCCTGATGATCCTGAGCATTGTGGCAGCCGGATTCCGTGCAATTGGATACTAAAATGGGCAAAATCTGGTTCTGGAAATAAACTGAATCCGGGTTACATACCCCCGTATTAGTAGTAGGATCAGGATTGTTCGGATCAAATGGCTGCAAAAACGGATCATGTTTACAGGCCAAAAAGCCCAAAATTGAAAAGGAAGCAAGACATAAAAACTGAAACGTATATCGACGCATCTCAAGATTTGATTTGAAAATGGTTAATTTTTCAGGAAGTGAATCCTACCCGACACCTGACCTTTGAACGCTGTAGTGGGTTACACTCCATTTTAAACGCAAATCTCACGCAATCGATACAACGTTATCCCAAACCTTTGCCGAACTGGGAAAAAGGAGCACTGAACATGGAAAAAAAGAACTTGAAAGCATACTTGCGCAAACTCGGTTGGGCCGGGGTCATTTTTTTTACCGTTAAAGGCACGATAACCTTGCTTTTTGGCG
>JAUSMG010000361.1 GCA_030645295.1 Saprospiraceae bacterium
GGCAATGAAGCGTATGTAGCGCTTAAGTAAAAATAATAAATATCTGCAGCACCGATGCCGACTTCATCATACCTGGATTTGGTTTTTTTTATTAACGGATCGTATATTCCATGCCCGATCTCCGCTACCCAAGGCTTCCCATTAATATAACAACCAAAAGTATTGGCTCCAACCTGAGTAGCGCATGGCAAATCTGGAGGGCAATCTTGGTCTTCTTTTTTTACAGGTACAAAAGAGTATGGCGAGTGTGAGCCAAAGAAGAATATTCTTCATAAAAGCTTGATTTAGTGAAAGGTGAAGGGTGTAAGAGATGGCCGCAGCAGTACTCCAAAAAAAGTTGAATCACTATCTACAGATCATCAGTACTAGCTCATTGCCTCAGCCGATACTTCTCCAACACCTCCCGCTGCCTGGCATACTCGCTTCGGCTGTGCCCGATAGTAATTTTCGTCTTAAAACTTCCTATAGCACCGCCTGCAACGGCTCCAAATGGCGTGGTAATCATGCTGTAAATTAGACCGCTTTGCACCGGCGAAAAACGGATGCAATTTCTGTTATCCTCACAAGCAGAATTATCGCCTTGCATAAAACCGTATAAAAACCCGACAGCAAACCCAAACAAAGCACCCCGACCGATACCGCGCACGATGCTCTGCCGCTCGCGGAACTTTATCCACTGCACCTGCTCTACGGAAAAAACGCGTAAGCCGGTTTTCGCATTATGGCGGCTCGTGCCTAAAGCCAGGGTGGTATCTGAAAGGCTTTGGAGATAGCCCAAAGATAGCTTACGCTGCTGCTGGCTTCGGAGCCACACTTGATATGTATCGTTATTAAGTGTATCTTGTCCTAAACAGACTCCGGGAAACAAGCCAGCAAAAAACAGAGAAAGGAGTAGAATTCTGATTTTCATGTTTGAATAGGGATTTGCCTTCCACTTGAATGAGGTTGTAAAAATAACTGATTTGTTGCCCGGATAGGAATGATACTTAATAATGGACATCAATAGAACGGGTGATATCTGTCACCACCTCGACCGATCTCGCTTTGGCACTGAATACCGGCCAGATCAAAACAGGATCGGCCTCGCGCACGGATCGGGTGGCGAAATACAACCAACTGCTTCATGTCGAAGAAGCGTTGGGGGATGTAGCGACGTATATGTGTATGGGGTTTGGGAACCTGCTTGACAGGATTTACAGGATAGGCAGGATGTATGACATCGAATTGTCGGCTTTGCCGACAAAAAATCCGGCTCGTCCTGTGAATCCTGTCAAAAAGCTAAAACCGGTTCAAAAAATCAAGCTCAATCCGGTCCGGAAATTCACCGCCGGGCTGCTTTTTACCGTAAATGCATTGAGCACGTTGTCGGAAGCAAAATAGAGTTGCACCGGGCCTGGCTTGAACACCAGATGAAAACCAAGATTAGCAGCGGAGCGCTCGTTTACGCTGTACATCGCGCCGAGAGAGAACCACTTAAGCGGTTTCCAGCGCGCGCTTGCACCCACGGCAACGGTCGCTTTTTCCTCCGCACGTTTTTGGAAATATGCGCCGAGACCGAAGATCCAGCGGCTGCCAAACGCATAGTTTCCACCCAGATAACCCCGCAAGGGCAGTGTAGTTTCAAATTCCTGCGCTGTTTTTTTGAACTTGAATATGTCGTTCAAGGTATCAAGTTTGGTAGCAAAATCAAGACTGTCCGAACCGTTGATGATGTCAGCGCCAGGCAGGGTTACGCCATCGTATTGATAATCGCCCTGGCTGGCGAAGTAGTTTGACTGCTCCTTCCAGGTGATTTTCCCACCCAGATCAAGCACGGCAAGATCGAGTGTAATCTGTTCATTTACTTTGTATTGCACGCCTAAATCGAAGGCAAAACCTGTGTTTTTGGAAAAAGCTTTTCCGTGCAATTCTCCAATGGTCAGGTCAAAACCCAGTCCTGCAGTGTCGAATGCAGAGATCAGGGAAGAGGAATAAAACGCATAATCGGTAGACAGAGAGAGTTGGTAAATATCGTCGCTGGTCGTGATGGTTGCCTTTTGGCGGTTGGCATCGGTGAGCAGCGAGGTGATGCCAGAGAGGTACTTGGCCCGGGCGCCGATATTAAAGTTCCCAAATCCCTTTGCGAGGCCAACGCTCCATTCGTTCCAGTTGGAAATATCGGTTTGCAGGGCAATGTCCACCGTTTGGCCAATGTATTGGGCGTTGCCGTCCCAGATCATGGAAGGCAAGGTTTTGGGGTAGGTAATGGCGCCGCTCAAACGATTGGCGTGACCGGCCTGGAGCCAGATCTTACCGGGCAAACGAAATCCGACCGATGCCGTTTCGATGCGTTGTTCAAAAAACACCGTGTTGACAGGGTCCAGTTTGGCAAGGGCGTTGGTGAAATCTATCTGCGTACGGCCATCGCTTTTCACAAAAATGTCCTTGTACGACACCTCCCCGGAATGCGCAGCATCCAACCCGATGCCGGGCAGTCCAATGGCAAAGTGTTTGTCCTCAGGAAAAAACGCCGGATTGGTAGCCGTGCTGTGCCACACATCCGGGAGGGAGTGCAGCATCAGTTCCTGCTGGGCGGAAAGTTGAAGGCTAAAGAAGACTGCCAGTAACAAACTTCCCGTAAGTTGAAATACTCGAAAACGATTGAAATTCAATGATTTATATTGAAAAAGCATGATTTTTGTTTCTAAAGTTTATGATTAACTTCGATCAGATTACTGGGTATTTTGACCCTGGACGCTATAAATGATTCAACAAGTGCACGATTTTCAAGTTGTTAGAGTGCATGTCCAATGTCTAAATATCAAATTGTCCATTAGTCTGAACTCTGGTGCATATTACTCCTCGTTCACAAGCGCTTTTTCACTTTCATCCCCATTTTTACCACGATTTTGTCGGTCGCAAGGAGTTTGACAAAGGTTTCGCCACCATTGGCAGTGGTGAAGGAGGTTTTGAGGAATGCGTCCTTTGCTTTGCTGATGTTGTCAAATCTTGCCGCTGACATTGGGATAAACTCCTCTGTGCGCGTGATGCCCGAAGCCACACCATTGGCATCGATCGGTGCGGCGCGGATGAGCTCTTTTGGTCCGCCGAGGAAGAGTGAGTCAATGTATTGCCCCGATGCGTCGCGGAAATAAATCTGCACATCGGAGGAAATCGGTGTTCCGTTTTCAGTGACGAGTTTGAATTCAACCTCCTCAACATCAGCCGAATCGAGGCTGCCAAATTCGCCAAAATCTAAATTCAAAACTTGCTCTGCGCCGAAGTTCTTGATAGAGCCTTCCAGCAGGAGTTCAACCCGAAGTTGGAGTTTGATGGTGCTTTTGTCTGTAATGAAACCAATAAGATTGGGGTCAAGTTGGGCATTGCTGATACCGTCCACTTCATAGATAAGCCGGGTAGGTTGGCTGTTGAAAATATCAGCGATGTTGGAGTTGGAAGAGTCCAGGGTTATATCCGTGTATTTCGTCTGGCCCACTTCATTCAAAGCCCAGGAAGGATAGGCGAAATCTTTATAGTCAAAACTGTCGTGCTCAAAAACGCCTGTGCTGATGAGCGGTATTTCTTCCCCTTGTTGACCGATAAAACTGAGGTATTTGATTTGTCCGCGGGTTGGGAAGCCCCAGGAGTTGCTGATGCGCATGACCACTTTTGGATTTTTCACCTTCAGGTCTCCTTTCAGTTCCGTTTGGTTGATGTCAATTTCGATGGTGTCGCGGGTAAGTTGATACCACTGAAATCCCCAGTAACCTTCTACATAGGTGAATTTCAGGCCAAAGGTAATGGCCAGTACATCAAAGCCTCCGGGCATTGGTATTCGCACCCGAACCCCATCGGGCCGATAAGCAAAGTATTTGAAAGTCAAGGTGTTATTGCTCGATTCCAGGTGATATCCGGCGAGACTGAGCGGGCCGGAGTTCCAGGTTACATTGGGTGGAACGACGAAAGACACTTTGAAGCTTACGCCCTGAAGACTCATCTGAGGTACTTCAAAATAACCGGAAAGTGTATCGGGCGTGGTATTATTCAACACAAACCCAATGTTACCGGAAAGGATATCTGCCACGCGGATGGTGACCCCACCGGGCGCGGAGATCGGGTTGATGATGACGGAATCATACAAGGGTATGGGCAATGGATTTTCCAAAAACTTGAAAATATCGCTGGCAGGCTTTTCTGCCACATCGCCCGAATAGAAGAGCGTCATGGTGTTGTCGGCGTTTACGAACACCGTGTCACCCGAGAGGGTATCATTCAGGGTGCTGAAAAGCAGATCTTTCAGCAGCAGATCTGAGGTGAAAAGCGGGAATGCAAATTCAGCCGTGTGATCGCCAAGCTCAACATCTTGGAAATCGGACTTTTTACAAGCCGACCAGAGTGCAATGCCCAGGGTGATGGCAAGGGCAAGGGGGAAAGAAATTCGTTTGTGCATATCAGTAAGGGAATTGGTCAAAATTGTTCGGTAGTCAGGACACAAATTTTTGCAAAATGTTCTTGAAAATCAATTATTTATGCTTTAGATCTCTTTTCGGGGAGGAGAAAGTAAACGAAATAGCAAGGCACAAAAATAGACAAGAAAGCCAGTTGTCGTAGTCCTGATGTACGAAGCGTCGCACATTGTCCAATTTACCGCTTGCTAATATTTAACATCACAAGGTCAAAAGGATACTAATCATGGAACTTGACCCCTGTTTTTCAGGTTTTAAACGGACTTTTGAACTATGAAAAAAAGACCTTCCCAAAAAACATCGAAATCAAACGTCATGATCAAAGGGAAAGATCTCCACGCGTCGGGGTATAAACAGGAAACCTCCAATGCGACCCTCGAATTGAAAGCGGAGGCCGATGCTTATACCATATTCGGAAAAGAGGGCATTGAAGCAGGCGCCCTGAATCAAATGGATATCGCCATGCGTTTGCCCGTGACGGTGGCAGGAGCCCTGATGCCCGATGCCCACCAGGGTTACGGCCTGCCGATCGGCGGGGTGCTGGCGACCAAAAACGCCATTATTCCTTACGGCGTTGGTGTGGATATTGGTTGCCGGATGGCCCTTTCTGTGTTTGATATTCCGGAGAAACATTTCTTCGATAACCGCTCCTTTTATAAGCGCGAATTGATCGCATCCACGGCTTTTGGAGCAGGTATTGGCTTCAAAGGGAAAGACCGTGCCTACCACAATGTGTTGGATCGCAAAGAGTTTGAAATGAATGCTTTGCTTCGCAGTTTGCAGGACAAGGCGTTCACGCAATTGGGATCTTCGGGCGGAGGCAATCACTTTGTGGAATGGGGTATCATTGATTTTGCAGAAAAAGAGGAGATTCTGGGCATTGAAAAAGGCCGTTATCTTGCTTTGCTGACGCACTCTGGCTCCCGCGGACTGGGCGCGACCCTGGCGGGGCATTACACGAAAATTGCCAAAGAACAATGCAAATTGCCCGCTTATGCCGCCAATTTGGCCTATCTGGACCTGAACAGCGAGGCTGGCCAGGAGTATTGGCTGGCCATGAATCTGGCAGGTGATTACGCTTCAGCTTGTCACGAGGTGATCCACCGCAAAATTACCAAAGCCATTGGGGCGACCGTGCTGGCGAAGGTGGAAAACCACCACAATTTTGCCTGGAAGGAAATGCTGAATGGCGAAGAAGTGATTGTACACCGCAAAGGCGCCACCCCGGCAGGCAAAGGTGTGATGGGGATCATTCCCGGTTCGATGACCGCTCCGGGTTTCCTGGTGCGCGGCAAAGGCGAAGTATCCGCGATCAACTCTGCATCCCACGGCGCAGGCCGTCAGATGAGCCGTACCCAGGCCATTAAAAATGTAAGCAAATCAGATCTCCGCAACATCCTGCAGGACCTGGGCGTGTCGTTGATCGGCGGTGGACTGGATGAAGCGCCGATGGCCTACAAGGACATCCATCAGGTGATGGCTGCACAAACGGAATTGGTGGAGGTGGTCGCCAGGTTTTCACCAAAAATGGTGCGCATGGCGGATGATGGGAGTAGGGAGGATTAGGGAACTGGCTCATGCTCAGCGCCGGGGCCATTTGTTTTTTCAATGAAATTCGCATTCGTTTCAATTGAAAAGGCCAATTTTGCATTTGAATCCGACCAGCCAGTCCACGGCAGCAACCCCCAAATCCCCAGATAAACGAATCCCCCAATAAACAAATCCACCATCCATGAAACTACCCAAAATAGAAATACTCATTCTGCTGGCCTTTCTGGTCTGCATGACCTTATGGGCCATGTCCAAGTGCTCTGCCCGCCGCGCCGACTCGGTTCGCCGGGTGATCGATATCGAAGGCACGGACATTGAGGATCGCCCGGTCAAACGCGACACAGTGGTGGTGCAAACTGCTCCCAAATCGCCCGGGAACGAGGTCAAGGAGAACCCTGGAGTCCCTCCGTCGCCTCAGACATCCACCCCGGGCACCACCCCAAAATTAGGCGCGCCACCTAAACGCCCCACACTCACGAATGAAATCGGTAATCCTGGTCCATCGGCCAGTAGCAACTCCGCCAGCGGATCGACCCTTTTTGTCACCATCGAGGGACTAAAAGTGCGCAAGGAACCCGGACTGAAGGGCGAAACAGTAGCAGAACTCCAACTGTATGAGCCTGTTACATTCCTCAATAAAAAAACCGACTGGACGCAGGAGATCAGTCTCGGCTATGAAAAAGTGACCGACCATTGGGTGAAGGTCCGCACTCAATCCGGCAAGGAAGGCTGGGTATTTGGTGCAGGGGTTCACTTTTATAAAATGAAGCGACAAGGCGTTCTGAGCGACAAAAAACCTGCAGAACCTGCGCCTAAAAAGAAAAATTGATGTTTTTGAAACCCTTTTTACCGGCCTTGGCTTGGCTTGTTGCAGTCACGTTTCTCTCCGTGAGTTCCAATGTACCCATGCCCAAGGTGGTGCTGTTTTCCCCCGACAAACTGGCGCACGCAGGGGCGTATGGCGTGCTGGTATGGTTACTGAGTTGGGGAATCTCCAAATCGAAAGGCCGGACGACAACCATTGGGGAATTGCTGGTGATTTTTTTTTCTGCAACAGCCTATGGCGCACTCATGGAATGGGTGCAGGGCACTTTTTTTCCCAACAGGTTTTTTGAATACGATGATATGTTGGCCAATGCTGCCGGAGCATTTTTAGCCGCGATGCTCTATCGTCCTTTGTCCAAAATCGCACGTCCAAAATCCAAAGTCTAAAAGTCCAAAAATCCAAAAGTCTAAAGTCTAAAAATCCAAAGTCTAAACCCATGGCACTTATCCTTCCTTGCCGGGACCTCAGGCCCCATTTCGGCGCCAACTGCTTCTTCGCTGAAAATGCCACCATCATCGGTGAAGTCACCATGGGCGACGAATGCTCGGTCTGGTTCCAGGCTGTGGTGCGCGGCGATGTGAATTTCATCCGTATTGGCAATAAAGTCAATATCCAGGACGGTGCTATCCTGCACGGAACTTATCAAAAATGCGGTACTCTCATCGGCAACAACGTTAGCATTGGTCACCGGGCGCTGGTGCATGGCTGCACTTTGCACGATAATGTGCTGGTGGGCATGGGCGCGATCATCATGGACCAGGCGGTGGTGGAAGAAAATTGTCTGATCGCTGCGGGGGCTGTAGTATTGGAAAATACCGTTTGCCATGCCGGGGGCGTGTACGCCGGGGTGCCGGCCAAACGCGTAAAAGAACTCACGCCCGAGTTGTTCAAAGGTCAGATCGAGCGCATTGCGAACAACTACGTTTTTTACGCGTCGTGGTTTAAGTAATTGGCTCCTAATGTGCCTATGTGTTTCAAATAAACTAATGGCGCGCTCAATGCGCTGCACACCCATAGCAATAAATTTAGTGCGCCTACTGCTAATAATTCAAAATATAGTACTTTAGCCCCTCCAAGGACAAACAAACTATTTTTTTCTGCTAGGAGGTAATTAACACTTACAAGCCTAAGCGCCCTTCGATACACGGGTTTTCATCTCTCCCTCGGGCTTTTACTCCTGTTTTCCTGACACGCTGCTATCGCTTTCGACACGCCTGAAAGAAAGGATACATGCAAAATTTTTGTTGACCATTCCATTGGAAGGATGATCAGGATTTGCCTGTATCATAGGCTATTAAACACGCATGTCTATTCTCTTTCTTGCTCGATTTACTTCACCTAAATCTCCTTTATTTGATGAAAAAGATTTTACTCCTGATGTTGCTGCTTAGCCCCTGGGTTGGTCTATGGAGCCAAAATATCCTTCAAGGTACCGTTACCGACCACGAGGCTACGCCGCTACCTGGCGCCACAGTCTTGGTCAAAAATACCATCCAAGGCACGGTCACTGACGCCAATGGGGCTTTTTCCCTTGCACTACCTCCCGGCGACCAGACACTGGTGATCAATTATATTGGCTACGGCAGCCGGGAAGTGATGGTGCGCGAGGGTATGCGCTCCGTGGAGATAATGCTGGAAGCAGGAGTTATTTTGGGAGAAACAGTGGTGACGGCACTGGGAGTCACACGCGATGAAAAATCGCTGGGTTATGCCACTTCCCAGATCAAAGGAAAAGACCTGACGAATGTACGCGAACCAAATATCATCAACCAACTGGCCGGGCGTGCAGCAGGGGTCACAGTAATTGGTTCAAGCGGCAATCTAGGCTCCTCCGCCCGTATTACCATCCGGGGCTTGCGCTCCATCAGCGGTGAGAACCAACCCTTGTTTGTGGTGGACGGCGTACCGATGGACAATTCCAATTTTACCAACCCTGTACAGGTATCCGGAGGGTATACTCCCCGTGAAATCAGCCAATATGATTATGGCAGTGCCATTCAGGATCTCAATCCCGAAGATATCGAAAACATCAGCGTACTGAAAGGGCAGGCTGCAGCAGCGCTTTATGGTTCCCGTGGCGCCAATGGTGTGATCATGGTCACAACCAAAAAAGGCAAATCCACCCCTTCAGGGGTTGGGGGTCGGCGGGGGATCGGCGTGAGTGTTAATAGTAGTCTGACCTTCGAAACCGTCCTTTTATTGCCGGATTATCAAAATAAATATGGCGGGGGTGTAGACCTGATCCCGCACGGTTATACTGACGGTTCTGGATACTATAATATACCTTATGTCCAATTAAAAGAAGGCGGGGATACGGTAGCCGTGTTCGCTTCCTTTGATCTGGTGCCGATTTACGCCGTAGATGAAAGCTCAGGGATCCGATTTGCCACCACCTCCGAACAGCATTTGCAACATTTGGCTGGTATACCGGTGGACACCTTTGGAAACTTCCAGTACAATTTTTACAACGGATTTGGTCAAAATCAATTCAATCTGTATTTCCGCGACTGGAATTCCTGGGACGCCTGGGATACCGAACATTACGGCCAAAGCCGGCTGTGGGAAGCCAGTCCCAACAATCCAAAAGATTTTTATGAAACCGGCATTACCAGCAGCCAGAATATCGCACTGGACGGTGGTGGTGACCACTCTGCTTTCCGGCTTTCGTACAACCGCATGGACCAGAAAGGGGTTTACCCCAACTCCCACATGGAGCGCAACACCCTGGGATTCAATGGTTCACTTGATATGGGTTCATCCTTAACTGCCAATATCGGGGTCAATTATGTGAATACCCGAACGCTCGGTCGTTCGGCTACAGGGGGGGATGGTGACCGGGGATTGAATCCTTCCCAAAATTTCTCCCAATGGTGGCACCGGCACTTGCGGTTCGAGGATCTGAAAAGCTACATAAACCCTGACGGTACCCAGCGCACCTGGAATCGCCGGAGTGCTGATGACCCTGCTCCAAATTTCTGGAATAACCCTTACTGGAACCGGTATAAAAACTATCAAAATGACGGCCGTGACCGGTTTTTCGGCAACGCCGGCCTCCGTTGGAAAATCAATTCCTGGCTTTCAGCTTCCGGCAGGGTATTGCAGGATTACTACAACGACTTTCGGGAAGAGCGCACTGCAGTGGGCAGTTCCAGCCCTTCGCAATATGCCCTGGATGTGTATAACTTCAGCGAAACTAATACCGACCTTATGCTCCGGGCAGAACGCGATTTGACACAAAATCTTGCGTTCAGCGCTTTTGTGGGCGGCAACCGACTCGGGCGCACCACGAAGCGGCAATATGCCTCTACAAGGGGTGGACTAAATGTAGCGGACATCTACACGATACAGAACTCCAAAGAACGTCCCGTCATTGAGACCAGCACTTTCAATAAGCAGATCAACAGTTTTTTTGGTGGCGCCACCTTCGGTTGGAAAAACATGCTTTATCTCGATCTGACTGGTCGTCAGGACTGGTCGAGTACGCTGCCGGTGGACAACAACGGATATTTTTATCCCTCTGCATCCCTCAGTTACGTGTTTTCTGAAATGATCAACATTCCAAAAATGTCGTTCGGAAAACTCCGCCTGGGCTGGGCAAAAGTGGGCAATGATACCGACCCTTATGCCATTTATGCCACGTACAAACCAGGCGGTAATTTCGGAAGTTCCCCGGCGTTCACGGTGCCGGACATACTGAACAACAGCACGCTAAAACCTGAAGAAACCTCCACAGTAGAGGCGGGCGCTGACCTGCGCTTTTTTAAGAATCGTTTCAGGCTTGATTTAACGGTGTATTCCGGCAAAACGATCAACCAAATTATTCCGCTGGCCACCACGCCCACGGTCGGGTATACCCAGCGTTATATCAATGCCGGGGTCATCAGCAATAAAGGTCTTGAAATTCAGCTGGGAGCCTCTCCTGTCCGGCTTAAAAACTTCAGTTGGGACATTGGAATTAACTTTGGAAAAAATGTCAACAAGCTCGTTGATCTCGACCCCAATGATCCGGCTTTAAGAAATATCCATCTTGGTGGTGTCCTCCATGCTTATGAGGGCGAGCCATACGGCACCATCCTTGGCCCCAACTTCTTGTTTGATAAAAATGGGAACAAACTTCTGGATACCATGGGCCATTATTTGGTCAGCACCCAGGTGATGCCGCTCGGAAACATCAGCCCGGATTTTACCGGTGGCATAACCAACAACTTCGCTTGGAAAGGATTAAGCCTGAACGTGTTCATTGATTTTCGAAAAGGTGGTGACATTGTATCCTATACCAATGGAACGGGTAAATATACCGGGTTGCTTGCTATTACCGCTGAAGATGGCATTCGTGAAAATGGGGTCGTGGAACCCGGTGTTGTTGCTGAGTTGGATAACCAGGATCAACCAATTCTTGAAAGTGGAGGAGACACACCTAGTCCGCTGGATGACATTTATAAATCTACCGGTGAAAGCAACACTAAAAATATCTTCTGGCACGACCGCTTTGCTGCAAATAACCTCCTGGTGACCAACATATTTGACGGATCATACATCAAATTGCGCGAACTAAGCCTTGGTTATACCCTCCCGCAAAGCTGGCTTAAGCGTGTGCGAATACAGGATATGCAACTTGCCATTGTCGGCCGCAATCTGGCGATCTTGTTCAAAAACATCCCCAACGTCGATCCGGATAACGCTTACAGCACCAACAATATACAAGGAAATGAAGGCGGTGCTGTTCCGAGTGTGCGGAGCGTGGGAGTAAACCTTAGTTTTAGATTTTAATGATTGTATTGAACAACACCAGAAAATTTTCACAGATACACATCCACCTGTTATGAAAAATATTAAACGCTACAGCTTCCTCCTTCTCCTTTTCGGGGCCAGTTCGTGCGGAAATGAATTTGGCGACCTGAACGTAGATCCCAATAACCCGTCCGGAGTTCTTGTGGAATTCCTGCTTACACAGGCGGAAAGAAGCATCGCTACGAATATCTCCGGCACAATAGCATCTGATATCTCCGGCACTGACGGGTTAATGCTCGCTCAATATTGGGCATTACACAATTACACAGGGGTCACCCGGTATTATATCGCCGGGGATTGGTCTACGATGTATGCCTCCATTCTGCGCGATTTGAGTGAAATAGAAAAAATTACAGCAGAGAATCTGGTCATTGATCCGGAAATAGCCAAAAACCAGATTGCTGTGGCCAAAGTATTGAAAGCCTATTGTTTCCATTCCATTACCGACAAATGGGGGCCCGCACCCTACAGCCAATCCTTAAAAGGTATAGATCTCCTTAGCCCTGCCTACGATACCCAAAAAGACATATACCTGGGAATTATTCGCGATCTGAATGATGCGCTGACTCAAATGAACCTGGATCCGGCCTATTCTCCTTTTGGTGGCGGCGATGTTATTTATGGTGGCGACATGTTGAAGTGGAAAGCGTTTGCTCATTCCCTTCTGCTTCGTATTGCCCTGCGGATGTCAGACACGGAGGAGGCTGAAAAGGCCAAAACGACGTTGGAAACAAACGCGGCCTACGCTTTTACCGGCAATGCACAAAATGCCGCTTTTGTTTGGCTCAATGGTGCGCCGAATAACAACCCATTAAATCAGTATTTGGTCCTCCGGGGCAATGTAGAATTAGGACTGAGTAATATCCTGATCGACAACACTTTATTGCCCTTGAACGATCCCCGCCTGCCTGTATGGGCCGATGAAAAAGTCGATGGCGGTGGCTATCGCGGCCGGCCATACGGACAGGGTGACAGTGAAGCTGCCGGGGATCCCGTTAAAAATTATTCACAACCAAGTGGCACTGCAGCCGTACTTGCCGGCACCAGTTTCCGTCCCCATGACATCGTGGCGCCCAATGCCCCTTCTACCTTGATGAATTACGCGGAAGTCTGCTTTATAAAGGCCGAAGCCGCTCAGCGCGGCTGGAACGCCGGGGGCACGGTGGAATTCTGGTATAATGAAGGCATCACCGCCAGCATGCACGAATGGGGGATTGCCGATCCGGGGATGATCGACGCATATCTATCCCAGGAGAAAGTGGCTTATTCCACCGCCGAGGGAGACTGGAAGCAAAAAATCGGCGTACAAAAATGGCTCGCTTTGTTTATGCAAGGCGCTCAGGGCTGGGCCGAGTGGCGTCGCCTCGATTTTGATAAGCTAATGAAACCGGTAGGCAGTCCAGTTTCGCCGGACATCGGCAACAATATTGCTCCCTTGAGGCTGCCTTACCCTTTAAGTGAACAAAGCCTGAACAACAACGGCTATCTGCAAGGTGTGTCCAAGCTAGGCGGGCCGGACAAGATCAGCACCCGGCTTTGGTGGGATGTGCATTAATTTATCACTTCCTAAATATGAAAAGCCTGTTCTTAAGCCTTCTGATCCTCCCGGCCATTTTGCTGGGGCAAACGGGAAAAACTACCTCCGACATATCCCCGGCAGCTAAAAGCATCCATCCAATAGCCGCCACCGGGGATAATAAGACGGGGGCGACCAGGGCCGTGGTGGTGGGAATTTCCGATTATCAAAGCCCACAAATCCCCGACCTCCAATTTGCCCATCGCGATGCGATCGCTTTTGCTGACTGGCTGAAAAGTCCCGCAGGCGGTAATGTTTCCGAGGATAATATTCAACTGCGAATCACTGACCAGGCCACGAGTGCCTCAGTTAGTATGGCACTCTATGGATTGGTGGGTGTCACTAAAACCAATGATGTGGTTATAATTTATTTCTCTGGTCATGGGGACGTGGAGTCCGTTTTGAGGGGCCAGCCTGGTTTTTTGCTGACTTATGACACTCCTCCAATAGTCTACATGGCTGGCGCCCTCAATTTGCGCGATTTGCAGTTAATCGTCTCCGCCTTGGCGGAAAAACAGGTAAAAACCATAATCATCACCGACGCATGCCATTCCGGAAACTTGGCAGGGAACCTCAATAACGGAACACAGGCCACGGCCATGTCGCTGTCGCAACGGTATGCCAATGAAGTCAAAATCATGTCCTGCCAGCCCAATGAATATTCCATTGAAGGTCCCCAATGGGGAGAGGGGCGTGGAGTGTTCTCTTATTATCTGCTCAAAGGTTTGACCGGCCTGGCGGATAAAAACGGGGACGGCGCGGTGAACCTCTTCGAAGCAGGCCGTTACCTCCAGGATATTGTACCGGCTGAAACTTCTCCACAGCCACAAATGCCCTTCACAGTGGGCGATTTGCAGACCACGATTGCCTATGTAGATGCGCCCAGCTTTTCCCTGCTTCAGGAAAAAGAAGCAAAAAGCAAGCAAACCCTGGATAAAATTAATATAAAAGGCCTGGAAGACGAGGTACTGGCCAAGGCCGATTCCATCACACGGCAACAGTACGCGGAATTTAAAAACGCCCTTGCCACCCACACCCTGATTGCAGCCACCGGAGACCCTGAACAAAGAAATGAGCAATACGCCTGGGATTTATATCTAGTACTCTCTGTTAATGTACAACTGGAACCATTACTTTGGATGATGCAGCGCAACCTGGCGGTTGCATTACTCGATGAAGTGCAACAAGCCTTGAACGCTCTGCTCGACAATGACCCCTACGAGGCTGACCATTGGAAATATAATCCGGCCAAGTATCGCGATTACCCTGAATACCTTCAAAAAGCAATGATTCTATTGGGTGAAAATCATCTTTTTTACCGATCCGTAAAAGCGAAGAAGTTATTTTTCGAAGGTTATAACCTTTCCAATAGTATCAGCATCCGGGAGAAACAGCCTGCGGTGCTGAAATCCACCGCCAAAGCTAAATACCTGGAATCGCTCGCCATCGAACCGGAAGCGGCATACCCCTGCTACGCGGTGGGAAGTTTGTATAAGGATAATGCTACCATGCAAACTGATTCAGTATTAATATGGATGCAAAAAGCCGTGGATCGTTCGCCAAGCTGGTTGTTGCCTTACCTTGATGCAGCCGAAGAACTGAATAATGTTGCATACGACCTGCCCCGTGCGGAACACTGGCTAATGAAGGCCAAAACCTATCACCCGGAATCCTATCTGTTACTTATTCGCCTGGCATGGCTTAACCAGTGGAAGAACGACCCGGAAGCGGCAAATTCGATTTGCCGCACACTCATAGCCCTGCGCCCCGATCTTTCGGAGGCCTGGGCTACCCTTGCCGTTACACAGTATAGAATGCAAAATGATTGGCTGGAAGCGGCAGAGTCTGCGGAGGAAGCCTTGAAACGAAGTCCAAATAATTGGTATGGTCGTGGGATTTACATAGCCGCCCTAGTGCAAACAAATCCGGACAGTGCGGTTCATTATTGTTTGAATTTGTGGCGGAAAGACTCTCTTGACATTGGCAGCGCATGGGCTATGGTGGAAATGACAGAGGCCCTGATAAAATTAGAACGATTTCAGGAAGCCGAGCAGTGGATTGATAGATTGCGAGAGGGAGGCGATATAGTATTCCAAAATGCGTTACACGGGACACATGGCCGGCTCCGCCTTCAGCAAGGCCGTCTTACTGAGGCAGAAGCCGAGTTTAAAAAAACCCTCGTCACCAACATACGTGAGTCTTATTTCAGCAAAATACTTGCCCTCTTGGGTGAGGTCAAAGCCCGGCAACACAAGTTTTACGAGGCTGAAGCATTATTTAAAAAAGCAGTTGATTTTCCATTTGTATGGGATCAAAATTATAACAAAATTGAAGTCCACTTCCTATACGGCCGCTTCCTCACCCACCAAAACCGCCCCGCCGAAGCGCAAATCCAGTTTGACAACGCGCTTAAGATCTCGCCTAAAACCTGGCATTATCCAATGGGAATGGCATTGTTGGCGGCTAAAAAAGGGCGCAAAAGCGAGGCGCTAGACTGGTTGGAAAAATCACTGAGCAGTTACTATTTTGATGAAAAGGCGATCAGCGAAGAACCGCTTTTTTCAAAGATTCGTAAAACCAAACGCTTCAAAGCCCTGATGCTCAATTATTTCCCCAAAAACCAATCTCCCCAGAAATGAGGATGGCTTATAACCAACCGTTATGAAACACTTGATTCTCCTCCTCCTTCTTTTCATCCCTATCTGGGCGTGCGCCCAGAAGGAAAAAAGCGTCAAGCCCCTCTCCCAGTCCAACAAGCACCCATCCACCAATCACCAAATCAGGGCTGTCGTGATTGGGATATCCGACTACAAGGACAAGGATATCCCCGACCTGCGCTATGCAGATCGTGACGCCGAGGCTTTCGCCGAATGGCTGAAAAGCCCGGCCGGAGGAAATGTACCGGAAGATAATATTCGTTTGTTGACCAATGAAAAGGCAACCGCAGATGCCATTAAAGTAGAACTATATGATCTGATCGATGCCTGTAAAGAGGGCGATAAGGTCGTGATCTATTTTTCCGGACATGGCGATGTGGACAGCAAGCTTTTAAGCCAACAAGGGTTTCTGTTGACATACAATACAAAGGCAAGTATGTATAGGATAGCAGCTGTGGAGATTGATTATTTGCAAGATGTAGTTTCCACCCTTTCTATCAAGAACAATGTAAACGTACTGCTCATCACGGATGCCTGCCGCGCGGGGTTGTTGGCCGGCAGCAACATCAATGGCGTTCAGCTCACTGCTAACAACCTGGCCAAACAAATTGCAAATGAAAGCAAAATCCTGTCCTGCCAACAAAATGAATTCAGTCATGAAGGCCCGCAGTGGGGCGGCGGCAGGGGGGTATTCTCCTGGTTTTTGTTAAAAGGATTGACAGGTCTAGCCGACAAAAACGGCGACGGCAAGGTAAGCCTCAAAGAAATTGATCAATATCTCGACGATGTAGTACCTGCTGAAACGCCAGAGATGCTGCAAACCCCCGTCACGGTTGGGGATCGGAATACGACCATTACTCTGGTAGATCCGCGCTCACTGGCGGCCTTGCAGGAATTAGAAAACGCACAAGGCGCCTCCCTGCACAAGATCACTTTAAAGGGTCTGGAGGAAGAGGTTCTGGCTAAGGCCGACTCCGCGACGCGCAGGCAATATCTGGATTTTAAAAAAGCGCTGGCCAACAATTTGTTGCTGGAACCTTCAGGGACTTGTGCCTGGGATCTGTTCCAACTGCTTGCTCTGAATAAACAGGTAGCGCCCCTCCACAGGCTGATGCGAAATAACCTTGCCGTAGCCATTTTGGACGAGGTGCAGGAAGCCCTGAATGCATTGTTGTCTGATGATCCCTATGAAGTAAACCAATGGCGTTTTAATTCCGGGAAATATGCCCGTTACCCAATTCTGGTACAACGGGCGATTGATTTACTTGGCACGGAGCACCCCATGTACCATTCTTTGGAAGCCAAGCGACTTTTTTTCGAGGCGTATGGGATTACCCATTACGGTTATGGAGCCTCGGGAGAACAAGGCCCTGATTCACTCAAACAATTGGCACGGGAAAAACTCTACCAAGCCCTTCAATTTGATACAATTTCGCCTTACATCTATTACTTGCTGGGCAATATGTATCTGGGAACCTTCCAGGAGGATTCGTTGAAATATTATTATGGTAAAGCGATGGAATTGTCGCCCACTTGGGTTTTGCCGTTTCTTGAATTGACGTGGGACTATCTGGATACTTACCGGAATTTTGATGAAGCAGGTAAATATATCCATCGTGCGGTAGCGCTTCGTCCGAATTCCTATCAGGCTTTGGAAATATTGGCATGGTGGCATCAACGCTACAACCGGATAGATTCCGTTGAAACAATATGTCATCAAATGCGGCTACTGCGGCCTGACTTGATAAGTGATTATGTAGCTCTTTGGTGCGCAGATGAAATGATTACCAGAAATTATGACCGTGCAATCGATTATAATAAAAAAGCCTGTGAAGTTAATGCCACTCCTTTGTTTTGCCCTTACCCTTTATTCAGGTCTCGTCGATTTGAGGAAGCGTTCCAGCAAATTGCCCGGGAGCAATCTACCCACGAACTCGGTTTTGCTGATTGGGCTTTTGCTGGCCATTACCTGAACATCCAGGATTGGTATCGTGCAGATAGTTTATTTCGTAAGTTGATAAAATCCACCCCAAGTCAAAGTGACCGTGCTGTTTCTATTGCAATTTTGGGAAAGATTCAAATTCAAATAGGACGGCTCGACACTGCAGAAGTTATACTTCAATCATCATTATCCATGCTCAAAACGCCACATAGCTATCAGGGTTTTAGCCTGGCCTGGTTGGGAGTGATAGCGCAAAAAAGAGGATTGCATGCCCAGGCGGAATCCTATTTTCATAAAGCGGTAACGCTGCATCCTGAATTGTGGAACTTCGATGGACTTCAGGATGGCACAGAAATCCACGTCCTCTACGGAGACTTTCTTGCGGACCAAAACCGCTTTCCCGAAGCAGAAGAAAAATATCAAAAAAGTATCGAAATGGATCCGGGAAACTACATCGGCTACTATGCTATGGCACGATTCTACTCCCGACAGGGAAAAAAATCTGAAGCCCTGGATCAGCTGGAAAAAGCCTTGGACCGGTATTATCCGGTGCCTGAACCCATATTAAAAGAACCCCTTTTCAAAAAGATCCGCAAAACCAAACGATTTAAAGCCCTGATGTTGAAGCACTTCCCGGAAATGTAGACCTAAAACATTGATGTATATTGATGATTGGTCGTTTATGGATGAAAGGTCCGCTTGATCTGATTTTATCCGCTCCTAAGGATGGGAGGGCAAAACAGATGAAACGGATCTAACGGATTTGAACAGATTTTAAAAAATCCGCTTTGATCCGCTCAATCCGTTTCATCCGTTTTGCCATTCTATTATCCTATCACATCCTGCCCGCTTAACAACATAAATATTATGAAGAAAACCCTAATACTCACCGGCATGCTAGTGATCTGCCAAACAGTAAACTTGTCTGGCCAGACCACCACGCTTCGCTTCGGGAAACTCATCACCGGGCAGGGAAACATCATCACCGATGCTGTGGTCGTCATAGAAGGCGCCCGGATCGCGAGTTGGAATGGTTTGTCAAGGCTGGTATGACGCCCGAAAAAGCCATACAAACGGCCACGACAAACGGCGCTGCGTTGCTGGGGAGGTCGCATGATTTGGGCGCCATCGCACCCGGGTTTTTAGCGGATATCGTGGCGGTTTCCGGGGATCCGCTTCTAGATATTCAAGTGGTTATCAAAGGAGTACGTTGGGTAATGAAAGATGGAAAAATGGTGGTTGATAATAGATGATCTTATGAAAAACCTGGTTTCATTGATGCTCTGTCTTCCGCTCATGGGCTTTGGTCAAGCACCCAAAAGCATCCATCCTTTGACGGCCAGCATGGAAGAAAAGACGGCAGTCACCCGGTCAGTGGTAATCGGCATTTCTGACTATCAACACAATGCCATTCCCGACCTAAAATTCGCCAATCGCGATGCACAGGCTTTTGCCGAATGGCTCACTTCGCCCTCGGGCGGTGAAGTCCCGACAGACAGTGTCATGGTGCTTTTAAACGGAAAAGTCACCGCCGGACTGGTCATCATAACGGGATAAAAGATGATTTCCTTATTTTAAATGATATGGATCTTGACAATATAAAAAGGTCTGATGGCTTTAGGGCACTGATGAAAAAATACTTCCCCGACTAAAGCAAAGGAGATAAAATAATAAACACTTGCATAACGCGAATCAATCATTACCTAAACCGAACCTCTACAATACGCAAGCGATGCTTTTCACCAAGTCTGTATTTTCGGGGCGTGTTCAAAAACCAGCCTGCACCCAAACTTGCCATTGCGACGGTATAGAGTTTAGGCGCATCCACGTCTTTGTCCTGGTAACCATAACGGCCTATGGTGGTCGCCAGGGCAAGTGTGGCGCCAAGCGAAAACATTGCACCGCCTCCAATACGCCAGATGGGTTTTCGGCGCATTTTTATGGTTTGAATTTCGGGGAGTTTAACAGCGAAATTGTCCAACATCAAAGTGTTGTTTTCGAGTAAAATGTCGGTGATACTGCGTGTGTACCAATAGTTTTCTTCCCCTACGAGACGAAAACGAAGCATATCGCCCGGGTAAAATTTGGTCGTTTGGGCGCGGTTGGCACGTTCGAGCAGGAGCATTTTTTGGCCAAAAACAGAAAATCCGCTGAGGCAAAAAAAGAGGAGTAAAAAAGTGCGCATGGTGGAATTTTTGGAAAGGAACGCAAAGATCAGGATTTCGCGGCGAGCACATATCCTCTGCGCAGCTTCATTGTGTTTGAATGGGCTGGATTTGTGCTGGAGGAGTGACATCGGCCAGTAAACGGGTTTTGTGTTGGTGGAGTGAAATTTTGACAATCATCCATACCTTAGATTCGCCTAATCTGCCCGATCCTGCGACACGCTTCGACATTTAGTAACCTATAACCTGTCGCGTTATGAGGACCATTTTGCTTTTACCCGTTTTTTTTCTGTCTTCATTTATTGCAATTGCACAGAATGCGGACTCCACGGTGATTAAACAGGTGGACAGCCTGATTCAGGAGTCTCGTGCACTCACAGGGCAGCAGAAATTCGACAAAGCCCTTGAAGTCAATGCAATTGCCGAAAGGATTGCCCTTGAAAATTTCGATCAGGCATCAGCAGCGTATGGCAGCGTTTGCTTCAATCGTGGGCGCGTATTGTATTTTAAAGGCGATTATCCGGAGGCCGAAAAATGGTATCAAGAATCCATAACGATAAGATCCCGAGCCCTTGGAAAAGAACACTCTGACTATGCGGCGAGCCTAAATAAT
>JAUSMG010000362.1 GCA_030645295.1 Saprospiraceae bacterium
AAAAGCCCCCCTCCTCGTACAGGAGAGAGGCCATCCCAAAAACCGATTTTAAAGTATGATCTTGTAAAATCGATGTCTAGTGATTGGCGATTGGTGATCTGATGATTGGTAACTAGTGATTAGTATGGCTTAATCTTGAAATTTGTCTCAAGGGCAGGCCACACCAATCACTAATCACCTATCACTTATCACTTACTTCGCTTGGATCATCTTCTTCGTTGCAGAGTCGGTAGAAGTCTCCAACTTGTAGTACAGCATGCCGGTGGTGTTGATCAGAGCGCGATCAAGAGCGATCGAGTTCTCACCTTTAGCAAACTGGCCTTTCTGCTGGTACACTACGCGGCCTGTCTCATCGTACACCGACAACGTTGCCTCTGCTGCTTCTGGAAGGAAGAAACCGATGAACGTGCGGTTAACGAATGGGTTAGGCTGGTTCTGGTACAACTCGAAACCAACGCCTGCAATTGTTTTGCCGTCGAAACGGAACGCTACGCCCAAACGGCCTGCGTCTCCGTATGCTTCAGCGCGGGTGATTGCACCCGATACGCCCAACATCTCGCTCAACTTGCCAGATTTCTCAGCGCGGAAACGCACTGTGAACTCCTGGGCTCCGTCGATAGATACTGCCATAGCGTTCTCAGCAGCAAGGTTGAAGTTGCCTTCAGTTACGTTCTCTGCGTTAACCGTGCCGATGGCTTTCAGACCATTGAGCGTTGCGGTGAACTGGAAGCCTTTCAGGGCTTGTGCAGATTTGAACGATACTTCAAACTCCTCGCCTGCTTTCACATTGCGATCTTCAAGATCGAAGATTGCTGTGCCTGCAGTGCGCTCTTCAGCCTGCATCGTAGCGTTAGCCACTGCTGTGCCGTTAACGTCACCGATCTTAACACCGGCGAAGTCTTCGTCAACCTGGCTCATCATTGCGTCAGCAATAGAGATCGTCTCAGGGAAAGCTGTCTGGAATGGGTTGTTCATGTTCGGGAACACAAACGCCTTATCCACAAAGCGCCATGAGGTGTTGTTTGGCAGATCTGTGTAGATGCCAAGGATCAACTTACGGATCTCAACAATGTCAAACGTCGTGATCGAACCAGACTTGTTGGCGTCTGCAGCGATCATTTTGTACGGAGTGTTCAACGGCTCAATGCCGAGGATGTGCTTAGAGATCAACACCAGGTCATAAGTGGTTACACCGTTGAGTGGGTTGTCGTCTTTCTCAGGAGCGATCACAAACGTAGCGGCTACAGGAACGTTGTTCGTTACTGCGTAGCCACCCGTTGCGTCAGAAAGGTCGAAGTAAGAGAACGGTGGAGCGAAATTCACTGAACCGTCAATGTGTACTTCACCTTCTTCAACACCGTCAGCATCCTCTGTTTTCAGAGCACCTGCAACGTTGATGTGGTTCGCGCTTGGGCAGTTACCCAGGTTGTCCTGTACGATCACGTACGTCTCGCAGTAGTCGGCGTTGCCGGCTGCATCGATCGACCAGAGTTCAACACACTGCGTGCCGAGTTCTGTGCACAAGAAGTTCACGTTCGTGATCGGGTTGCCGTTGCCGTCTAATGGGAATCCAGTGCCTTGACCGCACTTGCGGATACCGATCTTAAGTTGTCCTGCTGGTGTGCAGTTGTCCTCTGTGTACTGGAGGAAGTCAGATGCCCACAAAGTGATCATACCGGTAGGCATGATGTTTACAGACAAACCGTTCAGGCATACAACCGTTGGAGCTTTGCAATCCTTCACAGTGAAGGTGTACTCGTACTCAGCGTTGTTACCGCAACCGTCCGTGATGAACCACTTGATCTTGTGCGTGCCGTGTGGCAGCTCAGGAACTACGTGGGTGTTCTGCTGCTGCTGGGTGTTCCAACGTACGCAAGCAGTCTTCGTGTTGCCAGAGATCGTCTCCTGAATAGAGAATCCCCATTTCTGGTTGAATGGTACTGGACGCTCGTCGAATTGACGTGGTGTACCACCATTAAAGTTTGGCGTGTTCAGGTTGTTGTACAACACGTTGTTCCAGCCCAGACCAGCAAGGCCAAGCGTTGTAGAGTTAACAACCGTCTCCATGATGCCGTCGCCGTCAAGGTCAAGGAACAACAGGTACTCGATGTTGATGTTCGAGCCAGAGCAAGCGTCTGTGCCAGTGATGCAAAGGTCCGTTGGCTCCTCGCACAGGTCGTGGAGTTGCAGACCATTGTTCCACCAGTACATCTCGTTCCACAACTGTGCGTGGTTTGGAGTGAGCCAGTTCTGGTTCGTGCAGTCCGGTACTACGTAGGTGCCAGTTGGCTTCACGCCGTCGATGATCTTGATGATCTGCTTGTAACGGTAGCAGTTGGCATCTTTATCCCAGAAAGTACAGAAGTTCGTCGGCTGTGGATCCGTAGGATTGATACGAACTACCGTTGGAGCCCATGGTGGCAATGTACCGCAAGCGGACACGGTTGGACCAGGAAGGTTTGCAGCGTTGTTCGTGATCGGGTTCGGATTCGGATTCGGAACGTCGATGCAAGGCAAGTTCGGGTTGTACGTGCACCAGTTGATGATCGTCCAAGTTCTTTCGATCTTGAAGCAAGCGTCCGGTACTACCGTGTAAACCACGTCTTCGTAAGATACGCCCAAAAGTTCGCAGTCTTCACCGAAGAAAGTTGGCTCGCCGTAAACACCAGAACCGTCGCATACCGTCACGATAGCATCGTTCGGGAACTTGATGAAGTAGTCCTGCTCGTATGTAACGAATACGCGCTGGGTGCACTGGCTGCTAAAGCCGTGGCAGTCAAATGCGCGGAACGTACGGGTGATCGTGCCTTTGTTACAAACGGTGTCGAACAAGGAGTAGTTCACCGTGTGCGTCAAACCACACTGACCCTGGTACACTTTAGAAGTGTCGAGGCAGCAGTTGTCAGCAACCTGAGCCTTGCCGTAAGCCCAGAGGCTTGGGTCGAAGTTCTCGCAGTTTACTGTAACTGGTCCAGGAGGCAAACAAGCTGGTTTCAGCTTGTCTTGTACTTCTACCTGGATCATACACTCGTTGAATATTGGAGAGCCGTCAGGACCAATCGCGATGTTACCGATTACGTCAATCTGATACACTCTCAAAATGATGGTTTGGATCGTGCCCACCTCGCAGCAGTAGAACTTGATAGAGTCATACTCAGAGATGGCGCGCTCAAACTCAGACGGGAAATCAGGGAATATATCGTTGCAAGGCAAGAAGCCGTTGGTCGTGTTCAGACCGAGGATACAATCAGAGTATGGAGCCATACGACGGATCGTGAACTTCACATTGTTGCAATTGTCGTAAGAACCGTCGTCGAAAGTAGTTGCTTTAACCCAGGTTACACCAGCAAATTCGCAAGCATCAAGCGCTTCAGGCAGGTCGTTCGGGCCGGCAGGTCCGTAACAGTCGAATGGATCGTCGATACCGATAGCGATAGTCGTCGTCTCGTCGCAAGCAGCCACTGGTGGAACGTAGTCCCGAACCGTCAGGCGGAATGTGCAAGAAGAAGTGTTTCCGCAGTCGTCTTTAACGATATAAGTCACTACGTGGGAGCCGATTGGAATACAACCTGGCGTACCGAAATTGCCAAGCGTGTCAAGATTCCACCAGTTGTTGCCTGGGAAGTCTTGCAATGAGCCACCAACAGGGATCATACCTGTTTGAACACCCGTAAATGGATCAAAAATTTGAATCATACCACTGAGGCTATTGATCCGGCTACAGTTGTCTGTAATGATCACATCAGGAAGGTTGATGGTAGCGCAGCACTGGAACGGATCAACAGAAACCGTCAGGTTGGCTGGGCAGCTGAAGGATGGACCGGTTTCGTCCACAACCTTAATGATCTGAGCATGGGTAATTTGCTGACCAATGCACCAGTCAATGACGGTCCAGGTGCGGCTGATCTTATAGGTGCCGTCACAAACCTCAATCAACAGATCCGTATAGTTCCAGTTTATCGTGCAACCGTCAGGGCGTCCGAATGCCCATGGGTATCCTTGGAGACCTATGCCTTCGATCCAATCAGGTGTAGGATAGGCATTATCTGTGCAAGCGAAGAATGGAGCGTCAATGCCATCGTAGTCAGGAGGCAAGGTCACGTCACCCAAAGTTGGCAGATCAAATGTGATATCCTGAATGCAGGTGCTGGTGTTGCCAGAGCAGTCCGTAGCCGTCCACTTACGGTGGATAACCCGTGAGTAACCCTGAACGCAACCGCCCACTTCTTCGGAATCAATGTATTTCAAATCGGCAAGGCAGCAGCCGTCTGCCGTTGTGATAGCTGGAAGGTTGACCAAAATTTCCAATCCTACGATTTCTACTACGCCATCATCTAACAAAAAGTTGTCGCTGATGGTCACGGTCCACACGCCACTGGCGTTCTGGTTGTCTAATACACTTAAAACGTTTCCGTTAGATACGCCTGGTGCAACCAAGCTTTGTAGTGGTGCACCACCAGCATTCAATTGAACGCAAAGGGTTAGGCCACCCATGCCTTCGTCGTCCCAAAGAACGTCGATGGGCCATTCAGCACCGGTACATCCGGTCAAAGTGAATACGTCTGCGACGGTACCTTGTGGGTTTGTAACAACAATATTAAGGTCGGGCAGGAAAGTGTGGCCCGTCAATTTGATGCGGACGTTAACATCCAAGGTCGGTGTGCCAACAGGGAGGTAGCTGTAGTCAAAGTTGTAAACCTGTACGTCAGGGTTTGGCGCACCTGGCTCACCGATCGGGTTGTTCGGGAGTTGCGTCTGGACCTGATAGCCAGTAATGGCTGGTGCAGGTTCAGGGTTAAAAGTGCCCGGAGCCGGATAAGGGGACGGTGTGTTGCAGGGAACATTGTAGTCGCGACATACCAGCACGGGTGCCAGTTTGTCTTCGATTTTCACATTGCCCCAGCATTTGTTGCCCGTTGTCGGGTCTGTTACGCGCACCTGATAGGTTTTACCAATGTCTGCAGGGCCAAAGCAAGCAGGCAACCATGGGCCATTGCCGTAAGGAAGTGTCTTGTCAACTTCTACGATATAGTCGTCATAGCAGCCATAAGGGCCGCCTTCGAGCACACCGTCTGCGCCAAGGCAGAACGAGCAGCTTTGATCCAAGGAAACGTACACAAGGTCGTTACAAACGAGCGAAGTGATCGGGTTCGGGAATTCCACTACCGTTACAGTGAAGCAGCAGGTAGAAGTATTTCCAGCTTGATCTGTTGCAATAAAGCAGTTGGTCGTAGTGCCAATGGGGAATTCAGAACCGCTGGGTAAGCCAGCCGTTCGCACGACCGGGATAGGGCCAGGGATAGAATATTGAACCTCTACGTTTGGTGTGCGGTTGTTGATAATACCGCCAAACAAGCCAGTAGAAGAAGCGCCAGAACCCAGGGTTACTGGTGGCTGTGCAATGTTGGCCATAAAGCCAGCAGCAGCATTATATACCAGGGAAGCGTTTACCCCAAAAAGGTACACGCCTTTTGTTTCCCCGGGGTTCAGGAAGTAGGGCGTAGTAAGGTCTACTTGCGAAAGTTCTGAGTTGGCGCCCGCTACCGTTACTGAAGCTACACCTGTGCTGGACCATGCGCCAGCATTGGCGGTTTGGCCTACCCAGGTATTACCATTGGAGACATAAGTGTTCACCGTTTGCGGAGAAGCCACATTACCAAAAGTAAAGGTACCAAAACGCACCCGGTAGCCGGTGACGCGGATCGGAGTGGCGCCGGTATTGGTCAGGTTAAAGAAGTTGCCACCCTGGACGTTGTTGCCTGCCACTGTGATCGCGCCGCCACCATGTGGGAGCAGGACTAGTGGGAACTGCCTTACTCCACCTGCCGAATAAAATGGGCAGTTGTCAGTAGCCGTAACATCGTAATTGACAACCTGTGAGCAAGCGCCCGGATCGAGATTGTAGAATTGATTTGCCGGGCAAGTGATCGCAGGTTTCACGCCATCGGTGATATTGATCGTTTGAGTAGCAAAATCACAGGCAGAAAGCTGGTAAGTGATGGTGTGTGTACCGCTGCTCAAAGAGCCGATGTTTGCGACAGCACCCGGAGTTGAGTTTATAACGAAAACGCCATCTACAAAAATGGCCACTACCGCTCCAGCACAGTTTGGACCACCGGAAGGCACTGTCACCATTACATTAGAAGCGCCACAAACCGCAGGATCAGTACCTGCAATGTTGAGCACAGGCAAAGAAACACCTACATAGGTGCAACCTGGTACAGAGAAAGAAAGCGACCAGGCGATCACGGTGCCGACATCGCCGCCAATGTCATCCTTGATGATCAAGTTCCAGGTGCCGTTGTGCGTACCTGCTGTAAAGCCAGCCAGAGTAGTCACAGTAGGCGTGATGGTAGTACCGCAAGCAGAGGCCGTCAAGGTGCCTTCCGGGCGGAAAGTGCCCGTGAAAGGTGGAGCGCCTGCCGTGATGTTGTTGGTAGCATTGTCACAAAACACCGTGTTGGTGTAGTTGTCGCCAGCTCCACCATTGTCGGTGCTGAGCTCGATGATCTGACCACTGGGAGATTGAAGATAAATGTCCAGGTCAGAGTCAAAGGTGTGGGTAAGGTTGATCTGTACGCTCGCCAAAGCAGCGTTAGCGCCCACGCCTGCAACGGCGTTTTGAAAAATGGTACCACCCGTAGTTTGTGGGGCGACCGTACAACCGCCGGTACCGGCGGAAGGAATAACATTGGTGCCTGCTGTGCTGATGTTATTGCCCGGGAAAGTTTGGGCATTTGCCATCACGATGCTCAGCAGCACACAAAAGGCCGTAAGGCCAAAAGATGTGAGTCTCTTATTAATCATGAGATTAAGTTTTAGATTTTGACAAGAGAAGTGGGAAAACCGATGGAATAAAAGGAGATTTTAGTCAGTCAGTAAGTCAACCAATTCATTTAAAATGATCTGCCACTCTGCCGGAGAGAGCGGAGTAAGCACTGGCTCGATGTTGGATGCCCCAGCCAAATGCTCGTAATTGATACGAACCGCTTTCGACACTCCTACACCTTGTTGAATGGAATTGTACACTTGCTCATAGAGCAGTCCTTTGTATTTCCATACGGTAAACTGGCTGGAATTAACTGGCAGTTGCTCCAGAGCCGTTGCGATGGGTCCATTGATCTCGTCCAGCAACAACTGCAAGGCTGCAGACTCCAGCGCCCATGTTCCCGTTACCCCCTTAATATCGGCGGAAGCAGTGAGGGTCGAAGTGAGTTGCGCTGTTGCGGTGTTCGACACGAACATCAGACCGCCCACCAGAAGCAATGCCGACAAGGACATTTTCCAATTTGCGAACACTTTTTTCATGCGTGAAAAAATTTAAGTGATAAATTAAAAATGAATTCAGTTCAAGTGGTCAAATGGCGCTCTTGGGGAGCAAAAAAAAAGCATTGAAAGCGTACCGCAACGCGGTAAGCCATCAATGCTTTTTCGAAAAATAATAACTGCCGAAGCAGCTGAAACAGGTAAAGTTTCTTCCCATGAGAGATTATATACGGAAGGGCCGAAGCCCGTGAAAAGGATTATTCCAAAGATCGCGGTGGTATCTTGGTAAAGCTTGTTTTACAACAATAATCAGGCCAAAGTCAGCCCAACAGCATACAACACAACGATGAAGTCAACAGCACATGCTGCAGAATCAGAACTGGGATAAATATGGGAGCGAGAGGAGAACAGGAAAGAAGGCCGAAGGTCTTTTGCCTGTCCCGATTCCGAATGATTCGTTACGGGACCAACTTTGCTCACAAGAAAAATCGGGTAGTCGGATTAAATTAAGATCTTTTTTTACAAAAAGCCTTGCAAAAGTATCCTTGAAATTTGGGTTAAAATGCTTTTCACCTATTTATTTTTTAAAAAATTAGATGAATTTTCAAATGCC
>JAUSMG010000372.1 GCA_030645295.1 Saprospiraceae bacterium
CATCTGGATCATGGTCGGCACGAACAGCTCATCCAGTTCTTCATTTTTGGGGGCAATGATCTGAAAATCAAGTCGATCCCGAAAACGCAATTTGCGGTTGATGTCCAGATAACGATCCAGAAATTCGATCTCCTGCTCCAGGGAAACATCCTCCAGTTCTGAATACTCAAGCGTGTGGCGCATCATTTTAGCGAACTTGGCCAGATAGGATTCGGCCTCTGTATTTCGCCCGGAGGTAACCAATCCCTGGATCGCATTCAGGGAGTTGAACATAAAGTGTGGGTTCATCTGCGCCCGCAACGCGCGGAGTTGCAGTCCGGCGACGCGAAGCCGGGCCATTTGGGCTTCCTGTTTGTTGCGCTCCAGCTGGTGGCGGGCTTCTATTTCCTGCCGCTCATTGTCGCGGAGCTTACTAAAATGATTCTGGTTGAGTTCTGTCACACGGCGCTGCCACTCGAAGGCTAGTTCAAACTGACCCGAATGCTCATAGAGTGTGGCAAGTCTTTGGCTGACTTGCGCCAGGTGGTACAGGTCATTCCCTTGTTCGCCAATCTCCCAGGCTCGCAGGAAATGTCGCTCCGCTTCGGGCGTATTTTCCAATTGGTAATAAAGTCCCGCGCTCCAGCTTTCTATTTTGGAGAGGTTGGTAAAATCAGAGGGTTTGGCAGGAGGATCGTAATCGGCAGCTGCCTGGCCAAATAGGTTAAAAGCCTTGGGAGCATTGCCGGCAAGCGTGGCGAGGATACCCAAGTTACTGAGGGCCATTGTCTTGGCCTCCGATTCACCCGTACCCGCCACTTTAAGCGCTTTTTCAAAATGAGACTGTGCGTGCTCCGCATCGCTGCGGGCCAGTGCTGCTCGTCCGGCATTCAGATAATGCCAGGCCAGTCGCGGACGCAGATGGTGTTTCTCTACAATGGGCAGCACACTCCGATAGGCGTCCTGGCTTTTGTCTTCTTCTCCAAGGTATTCATAAAGTTCGCCCAGTCCACTCAGGATCAATGTTTTAATGTACCAGTCTTTGAGGGTAGCACTCTTTTCTTCCAATTCCAGAAAATCCTTCTCCGCTTCCATCAGACAATCGAGTGCCTTGCGCGGGTTGCCCAACAGCAGGTAGAAAAATCCTTCGCGACAGGTGACATGGGCGCGGAGCCGGGGAGGGGCGTCATCCCCCAGTAATCGTTTAGAGCGTTGTAATGCATCTTCGGCAGCGGGCCAATCCCGCTGGTTGAGGTGTGTTGCTGCGATGTCGGCCCAGGTTTCCGCCAAAGCCCAGCTGTCCGCAAGGCTTTCGAGAATACTCACTGCGAGTCGGGCGTGCAGGAGAGATTGCTCGTACCTGGACCACTGGTTTTCCAGAAAAGCTGCGCTGCGGTGATAAGAAAGCCGGACATCAAATGGGCTGCGGGGCGTGAGCAAGCGCCCAAGTTCGGCGAGCGCGTATTGGGCCTGTTCAAAATCAGTGAAAGCCCATCGCGACAGGTTGTCGGTCAGTCGGCGCAAAAGCGGACCGTCATCCGCTGCCGGAGATTTTATTTGGGTGGAGATGCCTTGCATTTGAAGGCAAAGTTAGCAGCATATCTGAAAATTGCTCCCTCCTTCGCCAAGGCTACGGCGGGTAAAACGGCGAGTAAAACTGCCAACTGCTACTGCCAACTGCTACTAACCCTGCCCCTGCCCCCTCCCCAATTTCTCCATGACATACATTTTATGGCTTCGGCCAATGGGCAAGGTCCTTCCGGCAATCTCTACTTCGGCTGCAGAGTAAGACTCAATTTTGTCGATCGCCACCATAAAGGAGCGATGAATGCGCAAAAAATTATCGGAGCGCATCAGATCCTCCAACTCGCCCAACTGGTAATGGGTGTTGTACGCCTTTGTTTTGGTAACAATGGATACTGAATCCTTCAGGCTTTCGATGAACAGAATTTCATCGAGGTAGATCTTGACCGAACGCTTACTTACCGTGAAAAAATAGTAGGGGCGTACCAGGTGTTCCGCAGGTTTGTGCACGGTTGAATCCGGGTTGCGCTGCGGTTGAAGCAGTTTATTGACGGCCTTGGTATAACGGGCGAATTCGATGGGCTTGAGCAGATAATCCGTCACTTGCAATTCAAACCCTTCCACAGCATACTGATGGTAAGCAGAGGTAATGATCACCCGGGGCTGATGTAACAGGGTTTTCAAAAAATCCAGGCCATTCAACTTGGGAAGGTTGATGTCGAGGAACATCACATCCACCGGGTTTTGGCGCACCACATCCAGGGCTTTGATGGCATCGTAGCAAATGTGCGTGAGTTCCAGAAAGGGGGTCTGGTTCACATATTCGGCCAATATTTCGGCAGCCAGCGGCTCATCTTCCACGATGATACACTTGAGGGGCTTGGATAGATGGGCGTTTGGAAAGGTAGGTGTGGATTGCGGCATAGACATACGTTTTCTCTTGAATTAAGCGCCGAAAAGTAGGAAAAAAGGAGGGAAACAAGGCTAATGCTTTCGACCAAAGCGATTCCGGGGCTGGTGACCTGCGCGTTTAGGGTTGCGGCTTGTGGTACTTGGGACTGGTGGACATTTTGGCTTTAGATATCTGACTTGTGTTGTTGAAACTTGAAAATCATTCACTTGCTTGGTTATGACTATAGGCCAGTTCTCAATGTCACTACTATGGGGCACGAATTCAGTAACATCACCGGGACTTATACCCATCTTCCCAAAAACATAGACTGCAAATGAGTGAATTATGTAATTCAATAAAAAAATTATGTAAAGTTTCGAGTCAGTAAAGCACTGACCTTTCGGCGTGAAATGCTGCGAGGTTTGCGCGGCCGAATGTGGCAACACGACGAGGCTTGCTGCAAGGCTTGTGCCGAGGCTTGCAAGAAATGCGCCGAAGCCTGCAAGATGTAGTTTCTCCAAACGTCGGCGAGGTACAGATCCGAACCTCGCCGACGTTTTTTTTTCAAAAAGTTGAAAAATGACACACACTTATCAAGTCACGGGCATGACCTGCGGCGGCTACGAGGCAAAGGTAAAAACCAGTTTGTTGATGCTTGGCGACGTGACCGGTGGCTTTTCAAAAAACTGTTTATCAAAAAGTGCTGCCAATGAACGTCAGGGCTTTTTTCACAATCTAAATTTTCAAAAAAATGAAGAATGCAGTATTGATTTCTCTCGCGCTGTTCCTCGCTTTTGCCGCCTGCAAAAACAATCAGACTCAAAACACAGCAAAAACCCCAGCCGCCAACCAATCCGACATGGGCGCATCTTCGATGTACTCCTGTCCGATGCACCCCGAAGTTACGGGCAAGGCGGGTGACAAATGCCCGAAATGCAACATGGATTTGACGCAGACCGCACACACCGCAACCCATTATTCCTGCCCGATGCACCCCGAGGTCACGGGCAAGGCGGGCGACAAATGCTCGAAATGCAACATGGATTTGACGCACACAGAGCACACCGCCGGCCATTATTCCTGCCCGATGCACCCCGAAATTACTGGAAAAAGGGGCGACAAATGCCCGAAATGCAACATGGATTTGACCGAGAAAAAATAGGCTGTGGAATCTTTTGGTGGTCTGACGATTTGAAATCCTCGGGCTCATCTTTCACGCCGCCGCTTTTTAAGAAAAAAAGCGGCGGCGTTTTTTTTCAAATAAATTTCAAAAAATGAAAATCTCCGCGCTGTTTGCAGCCCTGTTTTTGTTCAATATTGCCAGTCTTTTTGCCCAAAACAATGGTAAATCGCAGGCCGACGGCTCGTATTTTACCTGCCCGATGCACCCTAAAATCCACAATGATGCCCCCGGAAGTTGCCCGATTTGCGGCATGGACTTGGTGAAGGCCAAGCCAAAAAAAGCCAAGCCAAAGCCCAAACCAAAGCCCGCTTTACCTGCTTTACCCGCTTTACCCGCCGAAGCATCGGCGAAGGAGGGCGAAGCCCCGCCGCCCGTCGAACCTGCGCCCGCGCACGAAAACCACGCGCACGAACCGATGCCAAAAGACAGCGCAAAATCGCCGATTTTGGAAAAAACAAAACCCACGCCGACCACGCCCGAACCGCCAAAAAACGAAATTCCTGCGGCTGCAAAAATCGAAACCGCACCGCCCCGGACAGTGCGCTACGACCTTTTTATCCGCGACACATTGGTAAATTTCACGGGAAAACCCCGTCGCGCAATCGCCGTGAACGGACAAATACCGATGCCGACGCTCACTTTTACGGAGGGGGACACGGCCTTGATTTATGTCCACAATGAATTGAAAGAATCTACTTCGCTCCACTGGCACGGCCTGTTTTTGCCCAACAAAGAGGACGGCGTGCCGAACCTCACCCAAATGCCCATCGAGCCGAAAAGCACGCACGTTTATACTTTTCCAATCATCCAAAGCGGCACGCATTGGTACCACAGCCATTCGGGTTTACAGGAACAGATTGGGATGTACGGCTCTTTTATCATGAAAAAAAGATCGGGTTTTAGGCCGGGCATTGACGATTTGCCCGAAATACCGCTCGTTTTAAGCGAATGGACGGACATGAACCCGATCCATGTCCACCGGATGCTGCACAACGCGACCGACTGGTTTGCCATCAAAAAAGGCACGACCCAAAGTTATGCCGAGGCAATCCGGCAGGGCTATTTCAAAACAAAAGTGGCGAACGAGTGGAAGCGCATGAACGCGATGGACGTAAGCGATGTGTTTTACGACCGCTTTTTGATAAATGGGAAAAACGTGGGACAACTCGCGCAATTCAAAGGGGGCGATAAAATCAGGTTGCGGATTTCAAACGGCGGCGCGTCCACCTATTTTTGGCTAAAATGGGGCGGTGGAAAAATGACCGTCGTGGCGAACGACGGCAACGATGTCGAACCGGTCGAGGTGGACAGGTTGCTTATTGCCGCTTCGGAAACATACGATGTGATTATCGCTATTCCATTTGGCAACGGCAGTTTTGAATTTTTGGCGACCGCCGAAGACCGCACGAAATCGGCCTCGCTGTTTTTGGGTAATGGTATTCAATATTTCACCGCGCCGATGCCCAAGTTGAAATATTTCGAGGGCATGAAAATGATGAATGGCATGATGAAAATGAACGGCGAACTGGACGATATGGGCATGAAAATGTCGCTCAACCAAATGGATATGAACTCGGTGATGTACCCCGAAATCGCGGGCATGGCGGGTGAAGGCATGGGAGAAATGCCCATGGGCGAGGCTCAATACGACGTGAACGCGCTGTCCGACATCAAAACTTTGAACTATGCGCTGCTCAAATCGCCGACTCCGACCGCACTGCCCAAAAACGCGCCCCTCAAAGAGCTGCGCTTCGAATTGTCGGGCAACATGAACCGCTACGTTTGGAGTTTGGACAACCGCGTGGTGTCGGAGGTGGACAAGATTTTGATAAAAAAAGGGCAGAACGTCCGCATCGTACTTTACAACGGCTCGATGATGCGCCACCCGATGCACCTGCACGGACACGATTTCCGCTTGCTCAATGGGCAGGGCGACTTTTCTCCTTTGAAAAACATCGTGGATATCATGCCGATGGAAACCGACACGATCGAATTCAACGCCAACGTGGAGGGTGACTGGTTTTTCCATTGCCATATTTTGTACCACATGATGTCGGGCATGGGGCGTGTTTTTACCTATGAAAATCAGGCGGCCAACCCCTTGATTACGAACCCGAAATTGGCGAAAAGGCAACTCTTCGCCGACGACCGGAAATTTCATTCGATGGCGAGGGTCGGCCTCGAAACGAACGGCTCGGACGGCGAGGCCGGACTGATGAACACGCGCTGGAAACTCAACACGCTCTGGCATCTCGGCTACCACGGTAAACATGGCTATGAAAGCGAGACGACTGTCGGGCGGTATTTGGGCAAAATGCAATGGCTCTTTCCGTATATTGGTTTTGATTACCACTATAAGAAGGAGGGCAAATTGCAGGATGGGTTTTTTGACCTGAAAGGCAGCCCGCGTAACATTTTTGGCAACGAGACAATGACCATGTTCGGCCAAACAAGCAACAAAAACAACCGCAAGGCCGCCGTTGTGGGCATCGCGTACACTTTGCCGATGCTGTTCGTGGCCGATGCTCGGGTTGACAGCGAGGGTAGGTTCCGGTTTCAAATCGGGCGTGAGGACATCCCGGTCGCAAAGCGGTTGCGGGCGAATATCATGCTCAATTCAGACAAGGAATACATGGTCGGCGGAAGGTATATTTTGACGAATTATCTATCCTTGTCTTCTCATTACGACAGCGATATGGGGATTGGCGTAGGATTGACCATAACTTACTGAAAACACAATAAATAAATAAAATGCGCTGAACAACGCACTCCCCCAACCGCCGCCAAAGCCTAACTCAAAGCCCGCAGGCGGCGGTGTAGGGCCACCATTAGTGCCAAATACCCCCGCCTTGTCCTTCCAAAAGAACCCGTTCTTATGAAAGGACAAGACAGGCATTCCAACACAGCACAAAAATCTCACTCCAATTTAACCACTCCTCACTTCAATACCCCCAATTCCTTCCCAACCTTCGTAAACGCTGCCACTGCCCGTTCCAAATGCTCCATCTCATGTGCGGCAGAAAGTTGCACCCGGATCCGGGCTTTGCCTTGCGCCACCACCGGGAAAAAGAACCCTACAACGTAAATGCCTTCATCGAGCAAGCGGGCGGCAAATTTCTGGGCCAAGGGCGCATCGTACAGCATGATGGGCACGATCGGGTGCTCGCCAGGAATGATGTCGAAACCCGCTGCCGTCATGGCTGTGCGGAAGTAGTGTGTATTGCTTTCCAGTTTGTCGCGCAGGGCCGTGCTTCCGCTGAGCAGTTCGAGTACTTTGATACTTGCGCCTACGATGCTGGGGGCTACGGTGTTGGAGAAAAGGTAAGGCCGTGAACGCTGCCGAAGCATTTCCACAATTTCTTTTTTGGCCGAGGTGAAGCCACCGCTTGCACCACCAAGGGCTTTGCCCAGGGTGCCGGTAACGATGTCAATTCGGTCCATTACGCCCCGATACTCGTGGGTGCCACGACCTGTTTTACCCAAAAAGCCGGATGCATGGCATTCATCGATCCCGACCATGGCTTCGTAGCGCTCGGCGAGATCACAGATTTTGTCGAGTTGGGCGATGGTGCCGTCCATTGAAAATGCGCCGTCGGTAAAGACCAGTTTGCGACGTGCTCCTCCTGCTTCTTTGAGGCAGTCTTCGAGCGAATTCATGTCGTTGTGCTTGTACCGGTAGCGTTTTGCTTTACACAAACGGATGCCGTCAATGATACTGGCGTGGTTCAGTTCGTCGCTGATGATGGCGTCTTCTTCACCGAGCAGCACCTCGAATAATCCACCATTGGCATCAAAAGCAGCGGCGTACAAAATGGAATCTTCCATTCCCAGGAATTCAGCGATCCGACGCTCGAGTTCTTTGTGAATGTCTTGCGTGCCACAGATAAAACGTACGCTCGACAGTCCGTAGCCATGGGTGCGGATGGCCTCAATGGCGGCTTCTATAACGGCTGGATGACTGCTGAGTCCGAGGTAGTTGTTGGCGCAGAAATTCAGCACATCAGATTGAGTGGTGGTGCTGATGACAGGGCCTTGGGCCGTGGTGATGACGCGCTCCTGCTTGTACAGGCCTGCGTCGCGGATGCCCTGTATTTCGGCTTGAAGGGCGGGTTTTACGTTGGTGAACATGTGTATGACGAGATGTTTATTTTATTGAGAGCAGATTGAAGGGAATAACTTTTGACAGGATTAATTTGTGGCTTTTTAGAAAATCAATATCTCAATTCGATCACCTCCGTCTCCCCTATCCCTTTTGTTGCGACCACAAAAATTTTCCCAAAATCGTAATTCGGGATATTGTCAAAATCAAAACCTCCACCGTTTAACTGATTGAGCAAGTGCGGAATTGTGTTCTGGTGGCCAATGATCATTATTTTTTTGCCGCGGCTTTTGGGGAGTAATTCCAGCAGCCATTCCTCCTGATCGCCGGGTTCATACTCCAAAACAGGTGCGGTGTGTCCACGGCGCTGCACGGGTTCGGCGGTCAGTTTGGCACGGCGGGAAGGCGAGGAATAAACGGCATTCAGCCCGGCTTCTGCCATAATTCTACCCAGATGCTCTGCCCGGGCTTCTCCTTCTGTGGAGAGTCCAGGATCATAGGGTTCATGGTCCTCTTTTTCGGCATGGCGGACGCAGAAAAAATGCGTCCAGGCAGGATCATCCCAATGTGGAATGTCCAGGGCGGATCCATCGGCAAAATGAAGCCGACCATCTTTCACGGCCTTGAGGTAGTTGAGCGCGTCCATATTTTGACAAGATATTGAAAAGGCCAGCAAAGGTGCGGCAAAAAGTAAAAAGGGAGTGCGCATAACCAAAATTGTCTTTTTTTGTGGAGGGTTAATTTTGGTTATTGGTCATTCACGTCGTTATGTTTAATTTCTCAACGTCTAAAAAGCCGCATAGCGGCGACATTATGGTAGCGTTAGCGTCGAATATTTTCGGAACCGCGTAGCGGTGGCATTTTGATTGTTTTTATAATGTCACCGCTACGCGGTTCTTATCATCTTTACCGCCCTTTGGGCTACCATAATGTCGCCGCTATGCGGCTTTTGATGAAAAAAGATCTCTGGACCAATCCAAAATAGATGTTTTTTAATATATGAAACTTAGAATACGCTTATTTTTTCTGTTTTTACCGATCTTGGTGCAAGCGCAGCAAGAAGAACTCCCTGTACCTGGTCAAAATCTCTTTGTCAACAGGATCGCGGAGATGCAAACCCTGGATCCAGGTCTGGATGGCTCCGGCATTACGGTTTCGATCAAGGAATTCGGCTTTGACACGACGGACGTGGATTTCCGGGGAAGGGTGCTTTTCTCGCCCAATGCCGCGACAAATCTAACCACTCACGCCAATATCGTAGCCTCACTGGTGGGTGGTGCAGGCAATTCTGACCTTCAGGGACGCGGCGCGGCACCGGGTTGCACGCTCGTATCCTCGACTTTTGTTGGACTTCAACCGGATGCTGATTACAGGACCCCGGG
>JAUSMG010000381.1 GCA_030645295.1 Saprospiraceae bacterium
CCCAGTTCATTTTCACCTTTGCATCGGCAGAATATTGGACATAAACCCGGAGCTCGGGCTCGGCATCAGGTTTTACAAAAACGGGCGCGCCAAAAACAGGTTTTCCCTCCTTGTCAAAACTCAGCACGTCGAGCAACTTCCTTCTTTCAAAAAACTCAAAGGCATCATAGCCAAAAAGCAGGTATTTGCGGCCTTGCCGGGTATCAAATTGACGTAAATTGAAATAAAGCGCGCCGTACCAGCGATCCGATGGAAGTGCTTCGTTGGAGGGGAATTTCGGCATTTCAAAACTTCGGTCAATGAGCGGGTACATTTTCAAATTGCGCTCATTCATCTGGATGCTGCCATAGTACCGGTAAGTGGAGTCGTTGACAAATAACTGCCAGGTAAAAATGCGAAAACTGCTGTCGGGTGGGGTCAGGATAGAGATACTGCGCAATTGCTCGAAAGGATATTTGAACGAGTTTTCGATCTTTAAACTCCGCACCAGCGTAGTGATAAAGACCCGACAAGCCGCAAATCGTTCGGCTTCAATGGAATCGTTCACAATGGCATAACCCAATACCCCGAGGGTGTCCTCTAATCCCTGCAACAGTTGAATTGCCTCTTCAGAAGGCTGACTGGCTTGCTCAACCTTGGGCTTTTTTTGTGCAGCTAGTGCAAGTGGTATCAGTAGGAAAATGAAAGCGAACAGTTTGATTTTGAAAGCCATAAAATGAGAATGTGGTCAATTTGGAAAATGCGGCAAATGTGGCAAATGTGGAAAATGTGAGTAATTTGGTCAATGTGATACTTATTAAAGAACTGGGCGCTGAAAACGGTACCTGCTTTCAAAAATTGCTTAACTCAAGTCAGGTTTTCGCAACTTTTGTCATTGGTCACATTTTTCACATTTTTACCCGCCATAGCACGAAGTGCGAAGGCGGGGCACACATTACTCACATTACTCACATTGACCACATTTTTTAATAGATTACCACCAGTCGTTTTTCTTCAGTTTGTTTTCATAACCGCGTACATTATAACTCACGCTCAACATGAAATATCGCGCCAGCGTAGGAGCAGTGGAGTTGATGACGTAGTTCTGGGAGCCACTTTGAACGATATTAAGCCGCTGGTTGAGCAGGTCAAACGCAGCGAGTCGCAGTTCTACCCGGTTGTTTTTACCAAAAAGTCGCCGAACCGAGGCATTCCAGATGGCGGTGCTTTGATCGAATCCAAAGCGTTCATTTTGGAACAGGTTATAATTGATATTGCTCTCCAAAAACATCTTATCCAGGAATTGCCATTTGATGGAAGCGTCCGTGCCGTATCCCCGTATCTTTTGGTTTTGTTCACTTTGTACGGAATAGTCGATGTTGTTGAATCGGGCATTTCCACTCAACCCTGCAATGAGTTTTGGAGTGGGCGTGTAGTTGAACCCGGCGCGCAGGTTGTAATTCTGGTTAAAGGTCTCGTTCTCGACGCCATTGATGAACGACGGAGAACGGTTGATGTAAACACTTGGGTTGAAATTGAACGTGAGCTTGGTCTTGATAATGGGAATGTTGGACCAGATGTAGGTATTGAAACTCCGTCCGCCCGACACGTTTTCTGGCCTTGTAGTGGTCCGTGCACCAAGCGAGTCATTAAACTCAATCGTCTGACTGTAAACGATTTGGCTATCGTACAGATCGTAATCAACACCCACGCCAAAATTGGCCATTGTGCCTGAATTCCAATAGTGGAGGTTTCCACCAATACTGTGCGAACGCTGTGGCTGCAGGTCTGGATTTCCTTCTCTTCTGTAAAGCGGATTGGTAACGATCGGAATTGGCTGCAGGTCATTGAATTGTGGCTCGGTCACGCTGTAACTGTAATTGCTGCTTATCCACATATCATTGGGCAATTGATATTCCAATTCTACATTGGGGATCAGGTTGAAATATTTTTGGCGCAAAGGATCCGCCAGGGGTGGCAGGCCTTGGTCAACGGAATAGGCGCCTTCCAGCTGGAGGTGCTGGCCGGCAAGGCCAACCGACGCATTCAGACCATCATTAGAATACCGAATGCTAGAGCCGATCCGGGCGTACTGCACATCCTGCTCATAATAAATGCTCAGGCTGTCGATGCGCGCATTGTTATTTTCCGGGTCGCCTGTGGGCCGGTTTACCTCGTTGTTGGTTTGGCTAAAGTTGATAAAGGTTTCTGAAAACCATTTTTTTGCAAGCGGCTCCGTGAAAAGTGCACTCGATTTAATCTGCCGGGTGTGGTTGGTATTGGAATTGAACAGACGGATTTGAGTAAGTCCCCCCGTTACCAGAAATTGATTGTTGGAAGCAAGGGTTTCTGAGCCATCGGATTCACTGTCGTTGTAGCCTGCGCTCAGTGCAAACGATCGACCTTTTTTCTTAAACCGGTGGCGATAAATGGCTGCACTGGTTATCCGCCAGGCCTCCAGGTTGTTACCATTATCAAGGCTCAGGTTGTTGGTTCGCACACGCGATTCATCAGAAAACGATTGCGTTTCAAGCGATGCGGAATGGGAATTGCTGAACCTGGTTTCGGCTTTGAGGATGATCAGATCGCTGGAATCAATGTCGTAATTCAAGCGTGTGCTGAGGCTGTGGCTGCCTCTAAAATCAGCTTTTTCTATATGCTCGTCACTGAAAAAGGAGGTATCAGGCAAAAAGTTTTGCCGGTCGGTGAATTGCTCTAGATCGAGGCTGGTTTCCTTGTAAAAGTAACTGGCGTTGAACTTTAGCTTCTTGTGGTCAAAATTGTAGTTGGCGCCGCCGCCATAGTTGGTGGTGAAACCGCGCCCGTCAAAATTGTTGAATGGCGAATCGTCGCCACCGCCCCCGATCATATAGAACCGGCGACCTCCACCAAAACCAAAATCTCCATTATCATGATTGCCAAAGGTGTTTTGTCCTTTGAATTCGCCATAATCCTCCCAATTCACACCGGTTTGATTGATGTTGTTGCCAAAACCAATGAAAGACAGTTGTTCCTTCGAGTTAAAACGGTTGAAACTGCCGCGACCGGCCCAGCGCTCCTCGGTGCCCACGGCAGCGGTTAATTTTCCAAACGAACCTTTTTTGTACGCTTCTTTGAGTTCGAGGTTCATGGCTTTCTCTTTTTTGCCATCGTCCACGCCTGTTAGCTTGGCTTGTTCGGAGGATTCATTGTACACCTGAACCTTCGAGATCGTTTCAGCACCCAGATTTTTGGTGGCTGCTTTGGGGTCGTCGCCAAAAAATGTTTTCCCGTCCACATATACCCGCTTCACATCTCTGCCCTGGGCTTTGATATTGCCATCGGCATCTACGTCGATGCCCGGAAGTCGCCGCAACAGATCTTCCACAGAGGAGCCGGGCGGCACTTTAAAGGAGGATGCATCATATTCGATCGTATCGCCCCGGATGCTCAGGGTTGCTTTTGCTGCTTTTACCACCACTTCTAAAAGTTCTGAAGTGATGGGTTTGATCTTTAGCGTCCCCACGTCGTTTATTTCCGTGGAAGAAGCAGGCAAATACTGTTGCAGCGGCAGGTGGCCCACATAGGACACCTTGAGCAAATAGGGCGTGTTTTTGACGTTTTTGAATGAAAAATCGCCCTCGTTTCCGCTGCGGGTAAAATTTACCAGGGTAGAATCCTTTGGATTTAGCAGCATCACCGTGGCAAATGCAGTGACCTCACCGCTCGTATCCGCCACGATTCCTTTGATGTTTACGCGACCGGGGTTTTGGGCAGAAAGCTGATGTGTGAACAGGAACAGTAAAAGAGGCAGGCAGAGCAGGGAAATAGAAAGTTTCATAAGTAGTAGGTGCGCTTTGAAATTTGAGTGGGCGAATAACGTACGTTTTGTCATTGCATTGTCAGTAAAAAGACTTGCGAACGGGAATAGGGTTGCATTGACAAAAGTTTTGTAGAAAAAGCGAACTTTGCAGAGATTATCAAACACCATGCACGACATAGAACCTCATTTCCGCTGGCGCGATCTTTACATGGCTGAAGAGGATGAACGCTCTCCCTTTTTTGGCCGCACGTACAGTGAATTCGACTTCACGCACAGTCTTTACAACTACTATATCCATCCGCAATGGGATGCAATTGGGTCCTCTACTTTATATGGAAAGATCCTTTTTGTGGACTATGACGAAGGTTTCGCCCTCATCGAACTAATGGGCGAATGGAACGATACGTTGCACAACGACATTATGTTCCTTAAGCAAAACCTGGCCGAACCTTTGATGCTTCAGGGCATTTCAAAATTTGTGTTTTTTTGTGAAAATGTATTCAATTTCCACGCCTCACCCGATGATGATTATTATGCTGAATGGGCCGAAGAGGTCCACGAAGAAGCTGGCTGGATTGTTTTTCTGAATACGCGCAAACATGTAGAAGAAGAAATGCACGATGCACAAATGCAACTTTACACGTATTTTGGGGAAGAATACAATGATATCATCTGGCGCACCCAAAAGCCGTTGGTGGTGTACCAGATCATTGATGCGATGGTGTTGGGGATGATTCGCCGTTTGGCGGGTTAAGTGTCTGTGCCGGCGACTTTAGTCGCAGGAAATGAACGGAAAGCAGCTGCGACTTTTGCACAGTTAAGCCGATAAAAGATGCCATTTTTGCCATTTTTTAATCCTGCGACTAAAGTCGCCGGTACAATAACAACCCATGGCTGAAGAACGAAACTTCGTAGAACTCCGCTCGGAGGAGGTGCAGGAAATACTCGGCACTCCACCCGGTTGGCTCATCCGCTATGGTACTATAGTCGTGTTGATCGGCTTTGGTTTCTTGCTGGGTGTGGCCTGGTTTGTGCGTTACCCGGATGTAGTGGCGAGCGACAAACTAAGCATTACCACGGCAAACCCTCCGGTAGAAGTAGTGGCCCGTTCAGATGGGAAGATCACGCTGCTTTTGGTGTCGGATACCGACTCTGTAGATGCAAAACAACCCTTAGCCGTTTTGCAAAGCACAGCGCGGTACAACGATGTCCACCGCCTCGACTTACAGGTGTCGGAATGGCAAAAACTGTCTGGCGATGGATTTCGCGAACTGCAATATCCCGATAGCCTGAGTTTAGGGGAGTTACAATCGGATTACGCCATATTCATTCGGGATCTGGAGGATTTTAAATTCGGTCGCGATAGCCGAAGCAGTTCCGTGCAATCCAATATAGGCGCTATTCAACAGCAGATCAGGCAGTTGGAACAGAGCATTGCCTTTGAACAAAAAGCCCTGAAACGCAGCAACGAGGATCTGAAAATTGCAGAAGGATTTTACGCGCGACAAAAGGATCTGCTAAAGGAGGGGCTCATATCAGAGACAAAACTGGATGAGGAACGACAGAAAATCTCGGGCATACAAAATGAACGCGACCGGCATGAGTCCAATATTCTGGAAAAAAACCGCGAGATCATCAGCCTTAAAAATAACATAAATTCCGCCAGTTTTGGCCAGCAGGAAAGCTCCGCAACTTCTTCTACCCGCCTGCTTGCCAGCCTCAATGCATTGCGTAGTGGAATTGATAAATGGACACAAACCTATGTGCTCAGCGCGCCCATAGAGGGTAGGGTAGTGCTCAGTGGACTGACGCTCCAGCAATATGTCCGTGACGGTGAATCCGTGATGACCATAGTGCCCAAAAGCCAGGATCAGATCGTGGGACGCGTGCAACTACCTGTGGAAAAAAGCGGTAAAGTGGTCGAAGGCCTGACGGTTATGATGAAACTGGACAATTATCCTTACCAGGAATTTGGAACCATTTCAGGGAAAGTAAAGTCTAAATCTGCAGTGCCCAAAAACCGGGAATACACGATCCTGGTAGACAATATTCAAGTCGTCAATA
>JAUSMG010000384.1 GCA_030645295.1 Saprospiraceae bacterium
TTTATTAACGATGTACTATGAAATATTTACGATGAACGCGAAGTGCAATGTAGTTTATCGTTCATATTTAAGCAGCCATTCGCTTGATTTTTACCGGTGAAATAACGATCAGACTGAGCAAAAAAAACACCGCCAAAGCCATTACGCTGTTGCGCATGCCGCCGGTGATTTGCTCCACAAAACCAAAGGTAAAAGTGCCAACAACGGTCGAAACTTTATCCATTACATCATAAAAACTGAAATAGGACGCCGTGTCAGGTGTGTTTTCAGGCAAAAGTTTGGCGTAAGTGCTGCGTGACAGCGACTGAATTCCACCCATGACCAGTCCGACGCCGGCGGCTAAAAGGTAAAAATCCAGGCCCGTTTGTACAAAATATCCCACCATACAAATGACGGTCCAGATGAGGAGCATGGTTACGATGGAGAACTTATTGCCTTTTCTGCCCGAGAGTTTTGCCGAAGCCCAGGCTCCCCCGATGGCAACGATTTGGAGGATCAACACCAGAAAAATCAAGCCGGTTGAAGAGAAATGCAGCTCCTTCTCTGCAAAGGTGGCGGCGAGAAAAAGCACCGCTTGCACCCCGGCATTGTAACAGAAAAATGCAAGGAGGAAGCGCATGGCGTTCGGATTCGCACGGAGGTTGTGCCAGGCTTTGCGGATTTCCTGATAGCCCTTTCCAAGCAGGTTTTCAACCGGTTTTGCAGGTCGGTCTTCCGGCAGCCGACGAAGTGGTATTTGAGCGAAACCGATCCACCAAAGTCCCACCATGACAAAGGCAGCAGGCACCGCCCGAAGCCCATCCGAAAAGCCAAACCAACCGTAATTCATGATAACGATCAGGTTGATTACCAGCAAAATAACACTTCCTATGAACCCATAACTGAAACCCTTTGCACTCACGTCATCGTACCGGTCTTCCGTGGCAATGAGGGGCAAAAACGAATTGTAAAATACAATACCCCCCGCAAACCCGATGGTCGCCAGTATAAAGCCAACTACCCCCACCCAAAGCGTAGGCATCCCGGTAAAAAAAAGCAGTGAAAAGCAGGCCAGTGCCCCCAGTGTGGTGAAAAACCGAAGGAAAACCTTCTTTCTTCCCCCAAAATCGGCAATACCAGAAAGAATTGGCGAAATAGCAGCAATGATTAGGTAGGCCAGCGCTATGCTCCAGGCGTACAGCGTGCTGTCGGACATTCGAAGTCCGAGCACATTCACAGTATCGTCGGTCAGGGTAAGAAAATATCCCGGGAAAATGGCGACCGTTATGACCAGCGCATACGCCGAATTGGCCCAATCAAAAATAGCCCAGGCATTGATCGTGCGTGGGTTGTTCATGACGGGCTGGAGGACGGGGATTGGGCTGTTTACTTCCACAATAGATATTTTAAAGCGGAATTATTAATAGTATAAACCGCAAAATGTAAAACAGGAGAACAGGAAAATATAAAACTGAAATAAACCGCAAAACAGGAAAATTTAAAATTAATAGGGAAATGATCCAGCCTCAATCTTTTAAACGCCCTTTTACCAATTAGAAAATCTTGGTTGTATATTGTGACAATCTGTTTTAACCAGGGATCTACCCCTCTAAGTTTTAAATTTTCCTGTTCTCCTGTTTTACATTTTGCGGTTTATTACAATCTCACTCCACCACCACCTCATCCACAAATAGCCAGGCTCCGTTGGTGGCGCCGGGCTCATCTTTCGGAATGACACCATAGGTTTTTGCTACAAATTTGAGGTAGCGTCCCTTGGCATTGGGCGTTTCGATCACTACATTTTCAACCGTTGCGCCTTCCAGTGTATCAGCATCTATTTTCTTAGAAGTCAGCAGTTTGAAATTAGTACCGTCGTCAGAAATGTACACTTCCGCGCTTTTAGGAGGCCAGATCCAGGATGCTTTGGCGTTCACAAAATTGAAGGAGACTTTACTAAACGCAGTGGCTTCTCCAAAATCAATGATCGGGTCTATATCGTGGTTGACCAGGCCTACCCAGTTGTTCCAGGTCTTGATGCCGCCGGTAACGCCATTGGTCAGGGCATACTCGTCACCGCCGGTATATTGGTCGGGTTTGCGGGGTATCGTATAGGGTTTGCCGATGCCCTTGTGGATGGTGTATTGCACCGACATTGCTTTGCCAAGTGCTTTTGATTTACCGTAAACGGCTGCCTTTAAGGTTGTGGTTTTTGTAATTGGAATGGGTGAAACGTATTTGGGCGCATTGAGTGAGGGCGGTTTTCCATCGGTGGTGTACCGAATTTCCAGGCTGGGGTCATTGGCCTTTAAAGTCACTTTATTGCTTGAAAACGAAGCAGTTACATCATAAAAACTCCGGGCAAACTTCAGGCCGGAAACCTCGAGTCGGACCATATGCGGCTGAATGCGTTTCGCAAAATCAGGCCAGCTGCGTTTCGCTTTAGGCGACCAAACCACCTCCGCCAGCGCGGCGGCGCGTGGGAAAGCCATGTACTCGACCTGCTCGGATTTTGGCATGTATTCTGTCCAGACATTGCCTTGGGCGCCGAGAATATGCTTGGCCTCTTCAGGCGAAAGTTCTTCGGGAATCGGCTCATAACTGTAGGCTTTTTCCAGCGTGGTGAGTCCGCCGATGGCCGTTGGTTCCGTAGCAGGATCGCTCTGGTAGTGGTCAAAATAGCAGTGTGTACCAGGCGTCATGATGGCGTCGTGTCCGGCCCGGGCCGCAGCAATGCCGCCTTCAATGCCACGCCAGCTCATCACCGTGGCGGTAGGGGCAAGTCCTCCTTCGAGGATCTCATCCCAGCCAATGATCTTTCGGTTGTGGAGTGCCAGCGTTTTCTCCATGCGGCGGATAAAATAACTCTGCAGTTCATGTGCGTCTTTCAGTCCCTCGTCTTTCATGCGCTTTTTGCATTTTTCGCAGGCCTCCCAGCGCGTTTTTGGGCATTCATCCCCTCCGATGTGGATGTAAGTGCCTGGAAATAAGTCGCAGACCTCTGCCATTACGTCATCCAGGAACGCGAAAGTTTTGTCATTGCCAGCGCAAAAAACGTCGTCAAAAACACCCCATTTTGTGGCGGCCTCGTAGGGTCCTTCTGTGCAGCCCAGTTCGGGGTAAGCCGAGAGCGCTGCCAGCGCGTGGCCTGGCATTTCGATTTCAGGAATGATCGTGATGAATCGCTTTTTGGCATATTCAACGATGTCTTTGATCTCCCGCTGGGTATAAAAACCGCAGTATTTTTTCCCATCGAATTTGTGCGGCATATCATTGTAGTGACCGATCAGGGTTTCCTTTCGGCACGAGGCGGTGCGCTGCAGTTCGGGAAATTTTTTGATCTCGATACGCCAGCCCTGGTCTTCGGTCAAATGCCAATGGAAGGTATTGAACTTGTGCATCGCCAGCATGTCAATGTATTTTTTTACAAAAACGGGCTGGAAAAAATGTCGGCCCACATCGAGGTGCATCCCCCGGTAAGGGAATCGCGGTGCATCCTGAACCATGCAGGCGGGTGCGATCCATTTCACGCTGCCATAACTGTGGGTGCCTCCGAATTCAGGGGGCATGATTTGACGCAGTGTTTGCACCGCATAAAAAGCCCCGGCAGCCGTCTTGGCGCGGATAACAACCGCATTGGATTTGACTTCCAGCACATAGCCCTCGTCCGAAAGAATAGTGGGATCCGGCAGGAAGTAGATGGAATTGCCCTTTGCTTCCTTAAATTTCTTAAAGGGTTGACTCACAAGCCGGTAACCTGTGCTGGTAGCCGTCATCGCCATGAAATACTGGGCCGGAAGTTCCCAGTCCGGTTGTCCTTCCGGGGTGTAGATCCGGGTGTCTTTTTTTAGGGTAAAAGCCCCTTTCCGAGCTTCCACACTTTGCGGCAGGGGGATGATATTGAATGGGTTGGGGGCAGTCTGGCAATTGGCAAAAAGCGGGGAAAAAATTAAGAGGGCCCAAAATCGTGACTTCATAAAGTGGTTATCTTCTATTTGCCCGCAAGATAAAACCCGAAAATCATTTCCCGTCAAGGATATTGTGTGCTATTGCGGCATTCAACATACCACGGCCCCTTCCTGATTCACCAGAGAAAGGTAAATCATGCTCTCCAAACCATGCTTTGAAAACGCCCGCTGCATTGCGGCGCTTACATTCTCTGCGATCAGACTATTGGCACACAACGCAAAAACGGAAGGTCCCGCTCCGGAAATACTGGAGCCCAAAGCCCCTTCGAGCATGGCAGCCCCTTGCACATCATAAAAGCCGGGAATGAGCGTAGCCCGTTGAGGTTCAATGATCTCGTCGCGAAGGCTGCGACCTATAAGCCCCAGATCCCCGTTAAACAATCCCACCACAAAGGCCGCCAGATTGGCGCTCTGCCGCACATGTTTTTCCAGGGGCACTGTTGGATTCAACATGGCCCGGGCTTCCCGCGTGAGCAATTGTATTTTGGGGTGCACCACCACCACATATAGTCCACGGGGCACATGCAGCCGATGTACGTCGAGGGTAGCGTTGTCGCGCACCAGAATGATTCCACCGAGGAGCGAGGGCGCAATATTATCGGCCTGTATACCGCCCGAAGCCACTTGTTCGCCCGCCCAGGCGAAGGGCAGGAGCTCACGCTTGCTGAGTCCGGTGCGCAACAATTCACTCACTGCAAGGGTAGCGGCGGCCGCGCTGGCTGCACTGCTGCCAAGTCCGCTGTTGATGGGCATTTTTTTGTGGATCTCAATTTCAATGCCTCGATCCTGTTCGCCGAGGTGCTGGAGCAATCGGAGGACTGCCATGCCAGCGGTGTTGCGCTCGGGTTCATAGGGCAGTTTGCCGCTGGCCCCTGTTATTTTCGTAATGCGAAGACCAGGCGTGTCACTTTTTCTGGCGATGACCTCGTCGCCGGGTTTTTTAAGGGCGAGCCCTAAAGAGTCAAAACCGATGCCGATGTTGCCCACAGTTGCAGGGGCGAATACTTTGATTCCCAATGAGTGAGTGAATGAGTGAGTGAGTGAGTGAATGAATGAGTGAATGAGTGAGCCATGTCTCCAATCCGGGTCTTGGGAGGAAGGAGAGCTATAAAATACTAATGTTAAAGATTCTACAATCCGGCAGTTGACACGGATTTTTAGACGCCACCGCCTTCGCTAAAAAAGGGTTAGTGTGGACGCACCCGCCTTCACTAAAGCTACGGCGGGTAAACAGATAAAGCCGCAAAGATATTCAGGAATAAAAAAAGCGATGCAATTGACTTAAAGAAAGTCAAATACATCGCTTTTTTGATGCGATTAGAATATCTCAATATCCTAATTTCTCAACACTAACCGTGCAGACTGTTAAAAGGCCTCATTTCTTCGCCCAGCCAGTTGATATTCCATTCATCTTTCGGGAGAAGGATACGTTTGGCTTGACGGGTGGCTTTTCGGCGGAGGTAGGCAACGGCCAATTTGGGTGATTTGTGCCATATGCGGCGGAACTTGTTGATACGGGGAGCTGCCATGATAGAATAGTTTTTGTATGAAAATTGGTTCTGGGTAAATAATTGATTACTAGGTCACTAACGGAACTTTCGAACAAAAAGTTTTCCTTTTCGAAATAAATTTTAGTTAAAATTCCATAATGACGCGAATCAGCCAAAAGTAAGTAGTGTGCCAGTGCATGCTTTAAATGCTATGAAGCGTGAACCAGAAGTGGCTGAGAATTGATAACTTTTTAAATGTTGTCAAATCTGTTTCCCACCCTAAAAACAGCCTGCTTACCTTCGCCGCCCGATATACTGCAAATTATGAGCCAAATCCTATCCATCGTCATTCCTGCCTACAATGAAGAGCGTACCATCCACCGCATTTTGGACAAAGTAAAGGCGGTAGAACTCATCGGCGGCTTCAAAAAGGAACTCATCATCACCAACGACTGCTCCCGCGACGACACCGAGGGAGCCATACACCGTTACATGGAAGCGAACCCCGGGCTGAACATTCGCTACCTCCGCCACGAGGTGAATCAGGGCAAGGGCGCTGCGCTCCACACCGGGATCCAGCACGCTTCGGGCGATTATATCATCATTCAGGATGCTGATCTGGAATACGATCCAAATGAATACAATATCCTGCTCAAACCGATTCTGGATGGATTTGCGGATGTCGTGTTTGGCTCGCGTTTTATGGGCGGCAGACCGCACCGCATCTTGTTTTTCTGGCACAGTATCGGCAACAAGTTTTTGACCAACTTATCCAACATGTTCACCAATCTGAACCTGACGGACATGGAAACCTGTTATAAAATGTTCCGCGCCGATATGCTCAAGGGCCTGCCTTTGCGCGAAAAACGGTTTGGATTCGAGCCGGAAGTGACCGCCAAAATCAGTCGTGTTCCAAACGTGCGCATTTATGAAGTGGGGATCTCCTACTATGGCCGCACTTATGCTGAAGGGAAGAAGATCGGCGCCGTAGACGGCTTTCGGGCCATTTATTGTATCTTGAAGTACAACCTTTGGGCGAAATAAGCAATTGGCCAAAATTGGTTTACCAATCTTTGGCCAATTGCTTGCTAAAAAAACCGGATGTGGCAAATTAGGAGGCAACTTGAAGTTGCCCCCTAATTTAATATCAAATGACCTATTTCGCAATGACCAATCGCTGAGTAAGCCGGTGACTTTCAGAAAGCAGGCTTACAAAATACGCACCGCTGGGGAATCGGCCTGAAGAAAGATCAAGTACGATTTCAGTCAATCCCGGTTCAATGGGTTGCGTCAGGATGTTTTTGCCGAATTGATCGGTGATGTTCAATACCGCCGAAGTGCTCTGACCAAGCAGATGGATGATAACTTCGTCGCTTGCCGGGTTCGGGAAGATTTCAAGTTCTATTGCCCCGTCTAACAAATTCACGTCCTTATAGCGCCCTCCTCCAGACCACATTTCACCGCAACCGGTGCATGGGCCTACATTGTCGCCGTGGTTGAAGTGGGCGTCAAGGGCATTTTTGCTGATGCAAAGCGTCGAGCCATTGTGGCAAACATTGATTTTGTTTGGCGCACACTTCCAAGCTGCGCTGTAATCCGCATAAGCCAAAAGCTGGCTGCAATCGGGAATGTTGTCGTTGTTGTTGTCCACACTGTCATCTCCACCAGGGCAAACATCGTTGCAATTGGCTACGCCATCACAGTCGTCGTCAAGGTCAGCCACACCACAGCCACATTGGCCGGGAGCGGTTTTGTTCGCATCGTTCGGGCAGCCGTCGTTGCAGTCCGCCGTTCCATCGCCGTCGGTGTCAACATCGGAAACGCCACAGCCACAAATTCCGGGGGCGGTTTTGTTCGCATCGAGCGGGCAGCCGTCGTTGCAATCCGCCGTTGCATCGCCGTCAGAATCCGTATCCGCCACTCCACAGCCGCATTGACCCGGAGCGATTTTGTTGGCGTCGTTCGGACATCCGTCGTTGCAGTCCGCCGTTCCATCGCCGTCAGTGTCAACATCGGAAACGCCACAGCCACAAATTCCGGGAGCGATTTTGTCCGGGTCGTTCGGACAGTTATCGCAGGCATCCCCAGTGCCGTCGTTGTCAGCATCTGCCTGATCACCATTTGCGTCATTTGGGCAATTGTCTTCTTCATCACAGATTCCGTCGCCATCCGTATCAGTACAAGTAATCCCAGTTCCCTGAATGGCAAAATCATACACCGCTTCGTCGCAGTCATTGTTGTTAACGGTAATCGTTGCAGTACGCGTGCCACCAGCCGATGGATCGAAGGTTACGTTGAAAGTCGCCGAACTGCCCGAAGCAATTGCGCCAGCAGGCGTGAGAGGACCAAGGGTGAAATTGAACTGGTTTGTCCCGCTTTTTACGATGGAGGAAATCGTCAGGTTGGAAGTTCCGGTATTCTCAATGGTAAATGTTTTTACTACCGTGCCACCTGTGACGTTTGCGTTGCCGAAGTCTGTGTCATCTGTCACCGAAGGCGTGTTGTCGCCATCGGTAATGTCCACGCTGTTGCCAGTAATGGTGATTTCCCGCAAAAGGTTGAGCGTCACGTCGTTTCCGGTTCCTCCAACATAGGAAATGTTGTACGTCGTGCCGCCGACGGCAAAGCAACTACCTTCTGCTGCGCCGCTGAATTTAGTTCCGCTCACAGCATCTGTAAGATTGTTACCTATGATGGTGATCGCCGCAGTGGGGGCGGTGCCAGTGGCGCCTGAGAGTGTGGCGCCGTTGATGGCGACCGTACCATTCACGGTCAGTTGGTTAAAATCAGTGCAAGCGGTGTTGCCATTGATATCCACAGTATAAGTGGAGCCGGCATTCATAACCAGGTTGCCATTGATGGTGATGCAGCCGGGGGATGAGCCAGGGGCAAAACCGCCGCCTGAGTTCGCGGTTACGGCTCCGTTCAGTGTACCTGTACCTCCGATTTTGCCGCCAGCCAAGGTATAACCTGAAGTGGATGATGTATTACTGCCGGCTAAATCCCATAAACCTGCAATGACACCCACTTTTGTAAAACTGGTAGCGGAAGTACTAATGATCCAGTTGCCGGATGGCTTGGCAAATTCCATGTAGGACCCTTGTCCCGTGCCCGTAAGGGTTTGATCGGTGCTTCCCCTCAGGCTGACGGTGCAGTTAGTGGCGTATGAAGCCCAGGCATCGTTGATGACCACATCGCCGGAAACCTGGATCTGCTTGCCTCCTTGCATTACATTGACACTGGTAATTGTCAGGGTGTTTTTTACCACTGCATGCTGTGTGCAAACGACGTTGTTTGCGCCGGCAGCGATCTCCAGATCGTCCATGCTGCCGGTAAAGGCCATAGTGTAAGTCCCGACAACCTTGACGATCCCGCCTGTGTTTTTCAGCAAGCCGCTGCCGCTGAGCTCTCCGCTGTTTCCCAGTTCCAGGTTGTCGGTGAGGAGTAC
>JAUSMG010000388.1 GCA_030645295.1 Saprospiraceae bacterium
TCTATTGAAAATATAGAGAACGGGGATTTTGGCTTGATGGCCAAAATCCCCGTTCTCTTTATTTTCAATAGACTAGTTGCGGTGAGCGGCAAGTCTAATTCCCTTTGCCGGGCTTCTCTTTGTCTGGCTTCCCTTTATCCTTATCCGATTTTTGGTTGAAAATCCTTCGGAACAGGCCTTCCTTTTTCTCTTTCCCAGGCTTGTCTTTATCTTCCTCGTCTTTGTCCACCGGGACTTCGCCACCGGGTGTTTCACCAGGCTTGAGTCGCTTGGTATAGACTTGTAGCAGGGAATCGCGCATGGTAGAGTCCTGTCCAAGTTCCCGGAGGAACATCTGAAAAGTATCGGGTGAGATACTGATCCAGGGCTGGCAGCCTAAAGTGTTGAGCACTTCGGGCTTTGGCGTTGGGAATTTCTCCAGCAGGAGCTTGCTGAGTTTTTTGTCGCTGGCAATTTTATTCCAAAAACCGCCAACAATGGGCAGCGCCATGGCCGAACCTTGTCCTTGTGCCATATTGCGGAAGCGCACCGCAGGGCTTTCACCACCTACCCAGGCGCCCGTAACAAGTTGGGGGTTGTAGCACATAAACCAGCCGTCAGAATGGTTTTGAGTAGTACCTGTTTTGCCTGCAAAATCACCGCGGACATAGGAACGAAGCCGTGCTCCGGTGCCATAATCCACCACATTTTGAAGCATTTTGGTCATGATAGCGGCCTGATCGACCGTCATCGCTTCTTCATGCGGGCCAAGGCTGGGGTTTATTTCAAGTTCTTTTTTGTAGTTATAGATGTCATTACCACGGCGGTCGGTCACACGCAGGACCGTGACCGGTTCGGGACGTTTGCCATCATTTGCCATCGTGCCATAAACCTTCATCATTTCGAAGAGCGAAATATTGGCGGCGCCGAGGCTAATGCCAAATTCACGGGGCATAGTGGAGGTTATGCCCATTTTTTGAGCAAGGTCAAGGGTCTTTTGGATGCCGACTTTCTCGATGATCTGCGCGGTGACGACGTTGACAGAACGGGTAAGTGCACCTGCCACAGAGTACCAGCCTCCATAGGTCTCGTCTGCATTGTGGGGTTCCCAGTCTAAGATTTTTTTGATCTGATTGGGGAAATAGGTGCAGGGTTTGATCGTGTCCTGCAACGCTGCGGCATATACGATGGGTTTGAAGGTGGATCCCACTTGTCGCTTGGTGAGTGTATGGTCTACCTTGAAGTTTTTGAAGTGTATGCCGCCTACCCAGGCGCGGATGTAGCCATTGCGATGATCCATAGCCATAAAACCGCAGTTGAGCATACAGAAATAGTAGCGCACCGAATCAAGCGGGGACAAGGTGGTATCCATTTCCGAGCCGCCATTTTTCCAGGTGAAAATGGTCATGCGCGTTGGTGTTTCAAAAGATTTGCGCGCATCTTCATTGCTTAGGCCAGCTTCTTTGAGAGTGTTCCAGCGGTCACAGTTTTCGATTTGTTTGTCAATCCACTTATCGTCGCCCCAGGCTTTTTCCAGTTTGTAGTTTTTCCAGTGCGCATCAAATTGTTTTTGCAGCTTTGCCATGTGTGTTTGCACCGATTCCTCGGCAAACTGCTGCATTTTGGAGTTGAGCGTGGTGTATATTTTGAGGCCGTCGGTATAAAGATTGTAGGGTTTTCCGTCCGCATTCCGAAGGTTTTTGAGCAGTTTGGGCATTACATCAGTGCGGAGGTGTTCGCGGAAGTAAGTACCTGCGCCCTCGTTGTTGCTGTCCACGTTATAGCGTTTGGCGCCCACGGGTTTTTTGCTCAATTCCTCGTACTCTGCCTGCGTGAGGTGGCCATTGTTCACCATTTGCCGCAGCACTATATTGCGGCGTTTTTTGGCGTTTTCTGGATTTCGTAGTGGATTGTATAAGGTAGTGCCTTTGAGCATTCCTACCAGGGTGGAAGCTTGATCGACGGTTAGGTCGTTGGGCTTTTTGCCAAAGAATTGGCGTGCCGCCACATTGATGCCGAAGGCGTTTTCCCCAAAAGGCACCGTATTCAGATAAAGGCTTAACAATTGTGGTTTTGAGTAAACCCTTTCAAGCCGGACCGAGATAAAATTCTCCCGTATCTTATTGATGATCATACTTACCCCCGGAACGTAATAGTTTTTTCGAGGGTAAAGATTTTTGGCCAATTGCTGGCTAAGCGTTGATCCGCCGCCGCGGTGTCGTTGCCCTGTGGCGAGGCCAAAGCCTACCCGAAGATAGCTCATGATGTCGATGCCGCTATGTTCCAAAAAGCGTTTGTCTTCTGTAGCAATGAGCGCATTTATGATGAAAGGAGAAACATTTTCAAGCGAAATGGACGTACGGTTTTCGAAGAAATATTTCCCGATCAACACACTGTCGGCGGTATAGATCTCAGTGGAGTTGGCCGATTCAATTTCGCGGAGCTCAGCGGTAGAAGGCAGCCGGCCAAAAAAGCCAAGCCAAACGCCTAAGATTAACAACAAAAGGAAATTGAGCCCCCATCGGGCAAAAGTGCCCAACAAGCCGACGGTAAAACCCAACTTAGGGTAACGCTCCCGAAAAGTCGCCCAGCGCGTACGCACGGGAGCGGTGATTTTGGCCCAGCCATTGGTGAGTGGACGTAAAAACACCCAAACGGGCGCAGTAAGTTTAGTCCAAGCGTCGCGAATTGGGCTTGTCTTATTTAAGACCCAAGAGAATGCGTTTTGGATTATTTTGATCAAGGTCTGAAAGAATTCGAGCATGATGTTGTCCCAAAAAGTGCGCGAAGGTAAGAAAGCTCGTGCAAACGATTTTCAAGAACGAGAAGTGTGTGGGAATCTATACTTGTTCCGATATTCAATAGGCGAGAGACCTGTGACTTTTTTAAATACCGAGCGGAAAGCCTTCACGTCGGAGTAGCCTACCTCGTACATCACCTCGTTCACGTTTTTACGGCTACTTTCCAGTCCTTTTTTGGCCGCTTCTATTTTCACCCGCTGGATGTATTCTACCGGGGTATTGTTGGTTGCTTTTTTGAAACGCCGTTCAAAATTGCGCCGTCCGATGGAGAATTTTGAGGCCAGAGCCTGCGCCTGTATCCAGGGCACAAAATCCTTGTTTGATTCGATGGCCGATGGAAGATCGCCAAAAAGCGCCGGGATAATGACCAGATCAGTTTTGGCGGTTTCTGCCATCAATAGATCGGGATGTACGGAAAATAACCCGTCGTGCAGGCGCACTTCCCTAGTCAACCCAACGAGGTGAACATCGAAAAGGGGCGGATTGCCAGCGCGCGCTAAGAAGTTATTGATCGCTGTAAAAAGGTAGCGTGGAGCGGTAATACTGTCCAGTACCGCAGACTCCGGAACGAGGATAGAGATGTGTTTCATCCTGCAAATATAAAAATCCTATTTAAAACATAAAGTGTCGCAAATTACGCCCCATTCTGTCGCTTTTACACCCTTTTAAATGATTTTAGGTTTATATACCTTTGTGTCGTTGAAAATTTAAAACAAATAAATTATAAAATCAACAATATGAGAAAGTTGGTTCTATTTATGCACGTCTCTCTGGATGGTTTCGTCGCTGGCCCCAATGGAGAAATGGATTGGATCCAGGTGGACGAAGAGATCTTTGACCATGCGGGCGAGCGAATTGATCATGCGGATACAGCCTTGTATGGTCGCGTGACGTACCAAATGATGGAGGCTTATTGGCCCACTGCCGGAATGCAACCCAATGCGTCAAAGCACGACGTTGACCACTCAAAATGGTATAACAGTGTCGAAAAGGTAATCCTTTCAAAATCCATGCAAGGCCAGGAATTGGACAACACCACCATTATCAGCGACCGACTGGAGGAGCAAATCAATCGCTTGAAAAAAAGGCCCGGCGAAGAGATCATTATTTTTGGAAGCCCGGGGGCGGCGCATTCCCTCATGGACTTTGATTTGATCGACGAGTTTTGGCTGTTTGTCAATCCAATTTTACTGGGTCAGGGAATTCCGCTCTTTTCACGGATGGAAGACCACAGGAAGCTCAGATTATTGTCCTCACATCATTTTGCTTCGGGGGTTATTGCGCTTCATTATGAGCGTGTTACCTGAAATTCAAAAACTAACTCAATTTCCTGATATGACAAAGCCAACCCAAATCACGGTCACTACTACCGTAAACGCCCCGATCGAAAAAGTTTGGAAACTCTGGAGCGGTCCGGAGCACATTGTAAAATGGAACAACGCTTCCGATGACTGGCATACCCCCAAGGCCCAGAACAATCTGCACACCGGTGGGAAATTCGTTTTCACGATGGCTGCAAAAGACGGCAGCGTGAGTTTCGATTTTGAGGGTGTTTATGATGAAGTAATTGAAAATCAAAGGATTGCTTACACCATTGCAGATGGCCGGGAAGTGCATATATCCTTCAAAACGAACAGGGACAAGACTGAGATCACCGAAACCTTCGAAGCTGAAAGCATGAACTCGCTGGAGATGCAGAAAGCGGGCTGGCAGGCGATCTTGGATAATTTTAAACAATACGCAGAAGCCTATGATTGAAATAACAAAACTCGACGATCATATCACTACCCTTTGCGTCACGGCCGAGTCCTTTCCGGAAGGCGTCTTGGCAGCACATCAAAAACTGCATTCGCTGGTGGAGTTTTCACCCGCCCGGAAATACTTTGGTATTTCCTACCCGATCGGTTTGGGGCAGATTATGTACCAGGCTGCTACTGAAATGGCGCCCGGAGACGATGCTGACGCCTTGGATTGCGATGTGTTTTTTATCAAAAAAGGCGAGTACCTGAGCGTGCTTATCCGCAATTTTCGTGACGATGTACCCAGTATTGGTCGAAGCTTTCAACGATTGCTTGATAATCCGCGTATTGATCCCTTTGGCTATTGTTTGGAGTGGTATTTGAACGAGCATGATGTTCGATGCATGGTAAGGCTGGCGGATTGACCTATAATTCTGATAAAAAAACCTTGCAGATCATGGCAAAAAAGCAAAGCGAATTTGAACAGGTAAAACAGTATATGGATACACTCGAACATCCGATGAAAGGCGAAATGGAGGCCCTTCGAATGATCATCCGGGAGGCAAATCCTCAGATTTCAGAGCGCATCAAGTGGAATGCCCCAAGTTATTACTACAAGGAAGATATCGTAACCTTCGGACCTCCAGCCAGGAAAATGGACGAGATTTTGTTGGTTTTTCACCACCCGAGCGTGGTGAAAATTACGTCTGGAATATTGAAAGGGAATTACAAAGACCGGCGTCTCGCAACTTTCAAAAACATGGCTGAGGTGGAGGCGAACCGTCAGGAATTAGGGAGGATCTTGCACGAGATCATTCAGGATATTGAATCCGCCACTATTTAAATTTCCTGTCTGAAAATTAAGAAGGAAAGCCCTGTGTAATTTAGATATTTGCTTGTGTCATCGTGTTTATCATGTGGTTCCGCCGGGCGTATGCTAACCTGCATCGTCTGGAAAACAGCACCAGCATTTTGAGCCATTGACGCTCAACGCATGAGCGACCCTTCAG
>JAUSMG010000389.1 GCA_030645295.1 Saprospiraceae bacterium
CAATTGCGTAAAGCCGATGCTTTCAATCACTGTTTACAAAGTGCGGACTGCTGTAAAACGCTAAGCCCCGTAAATCAGTTTTGCTATTCCGCCCAATGCCATGCTACTACGCAAGCCATTGTGAATCAATTGGGTTTGAAATCCGAGCAATACACGATCTGCTTCCAAAGTCGCCTGGGGCGTGATCCATGGGTACAACCCTACACCTCGAAAGTGCTGGAGGAACTGGCAAAAAGCGGAGCAAAGCGACTACTCGTTTTTTGCCCTGCTTTTACCGCGGATTGTCTGGAAACGACCGTGGAAGTCAGTATTGAGTACCGCGAAGCATTTGAGAAAATGGGCGGTAAACAACTGGATCTGGTGGAAAGCCTCAATGATTCGCCGGCCTGGGCTGAAGCGATAGCAAACAGATTAAGAAATTGAGATATTAGGATATTGGGGTGCCCTGAATATCCTAATATCCCAATTTCCTAATATCTCAACTCATTCCGTCATATACTTCTGCATCAGAGCCTCCACTTTTTTAGTCCTTTTTCCACCCTCGGCGGTCACCAGATTGGCCATTTCCCTTGTGGATCTTTCTAGTTCTGTGCCAGCATATTTCTGTTGGATGTACGCCCAGGCCTTTTTGAAATCTTCGGAAACAGGGTCGGTTTCGCCGGCGAAAACGGGGGTATTGTCTGCACCACAGATCAACATGAAAATCAGGCTTTGCTGGGTATTTTGGGTTTCTTCGCTGAGGACAAAGTAAGGGTTGGCTTTGTTGAATTTTTCCCACCATGCAGCCCGGTCCGCCACTTGTTCAAGCGGAATGATGATGCCGCCATCGCTCCACATTTGATCTTTGTGCTCCGCGATGGTTTGTTTGAGATAACTTTTCATGGCTGGGGTCATTTTTCCTGCGAAGAACGCACCGAATTTTGACCAGTCTACCACCGGAAAAACCATGCCTTCGCCGACTTCCAACCGGAATCCGTTTTCAGCAATTTGTTTGGTCGCAGGATATTTTTGCAGGTCAAATTTCTCTTCCTGAATGGCGATATAGTCGCTGTCCTGCCATTTGATCTTTTCGGTCATTTCGTAAAAATTACCCTCTATTTCCATGCGGAACAGGAAGCGTTCCAGCAAAATGAACGTTGCGTCTGCAAGGGTGCCCTGAGCGTTGCCGAGGTTTAGCGAAACATAATCCCAGGCCTTTTTTCCACTGTCTAATTTCTTGACATTCAATTTTTTGAGAAAAGTGGTGAATTGCACCAACTTGCCCAGATCGGGACTGGTGGCGCGTGGACCAGCGTATACCGGTACCAATCCTGCGCTGTAAGCCCAGCCCTTATGCTGTTCAGGAGTGGTGCTGGTCACCTTTAAATACGGCTCATTGTAGGGGATGTTTCGAAGGGTAACTTCCTCTTTGTTGGCGGATATCTCGCCGGCACCTTCTACAAATTCGCCTTCGGCAAATTGCGTGATCACCTTGCCATTTTTATTGGACTGCTCGCGGAGATTGAGTTTGTCAACCGACACTGCGAAAAGGTAGATCTCAGGCTTCGGTGAGGGCGGGGGAGTGGGCAGGGTAGTTTCCTGATCCACCGAATTGGCGGCTTGTTTGGGATCGTTTTTACAGGTAACCAGAAATGCAGAAGCGAGTAATACGGAGAGTGCGAAAATTTTGATCGGTTCCATTTATTTGATATTGAATGATTTAGAAATGAGAAGACCTCGTAGGTTTTTTATAACATACGAGGTCTGATGGGGAATTCAACAGACAATATCGCAATTAAATCAATCCATAGATGCTTCCAGGTGCCAGAGTCAGCAATGCGATCAGCAAAAGTCCGATCATAACTGCCCAACGGATACCCATTGGCAATACCACCTCACCAACGCTTTCCTCCCTTGTGAAGTACATCGCGATGATGATTTTGAAGTAATAGTAGATCGAAACGGCTGAATTGATGACCGCCAATACGATCAGCCAGGGATATTTGGCGAACGCAGCCGTAAAAAGGAAATATTTGCCAAAAAAGCCCGCCAAAGGTGGAATGCCGGCCAACGAAAGCATGGAAAGCGTCAATACTACTGCGAGCAAGGGTTGTTTTTTACCCAATCCGTTGAACGCAGCAAAAGTACCATCGCCACTTTGCTCGGCGACTGCAATGTAAGCGCCAAAAGCGCAAATCGTAGCCAGTGAATAAGTCAGCGTGTAAAACAAAAGGGCTTTGTCGGCGCCCTCTGTACCAATTGCCAGCACCGCCAACAGCAGATAGCCCGCATGGGAAATGCTCGAATAGGCCATCATCCGCTTGAAATCTTTCTGAAATAAGGCGGTCACGTTGGCAACTGTCATGGTCAGCGCCGCAATCATTGCGATCGGTATGCTCCAAAAAGACTCTGCTCCGGGGAAGGCAATGGCAAACAAGCGGTAAAATGCCGCAAAACCTGCCGTCTTTACCACCGTGGCCATGAACGCTGTGACCAAATTGGGGCTTCCCTGATATACATCGGGAGCCCAGAAGTGGAAGGGTACTGCGGAGACTTTAAAACTCAAACCAACGATCATCAACAAGATGCCGACTTTCAACATACCTGGCATCTGATCACCGTTACCGATGGCGCGGCTGATGGATGCGAGGTCGAAACTAGCCGTTGCACCATACACCAGCGTCATACCAAAGAGCAAAATGCCCGTGGCAAAAGCGCCCATGAGGAAGTATTTCAGTGCTGCTTCATTGCCCGCAGAGTCGTCCCGGCGGCTACCAGCGAGTACATAGAGCGGGATGCTGAGGATCTCAATCCCCAGGAACAACATGGTCAAATTGGTATATGAGAACATCACGAGCGCCCCGCAAAGGCTGAACAAGATCAGGCCATAGTGATCGCCAAGCGTTGAATTCAGGTGGCGGAATCCCCAGCCCGACAGCCCGATGATCAGCGCTGTGGCAAGAATAGC
>JAUSMG010000397.1 GCA_030645295.1 Saprospiraceae bacterium
AACCTCTACTTCTTGGTCATTTGTGTTTATCACCCCAGATTTATGGAACAGATCATAATAACAGGAAAACTTATCCAAAAATGTCCAGCCGCCACCAATGCCATCAAAATATGCTCGTGAGTTTAATTTATTGCCAGCCATCTGAATTGTCTTGCCAAGTTGAAAACTCAAGAAGTAAACATATCCATTAATATTCCAATGCATATTTGAGATGAGATTCAATGATCCATATATCCAAACTTCTTTATCCCCCGGCCCTGACAGCACCGGCGTCCCTGTCGCCCCCGTCCAATCCATATCCATGCAATAGATAATGGTCTGGTCAATGGTCACTGTGCCGCCAGGAACAGGAAAGGAATTGGCATCGAAGTACACATTGTCCATGGACTGCGGCACCTGGTCGTGGAAGGCATTGCCGCCGGAGGTGGTGGCCCAGTGGTTATTGTGGTCGCTCCACATACCGGAGCCGCCCACCCAATAATAGTCGAGGGCAAATGCCGGAGCGGTAAAGAAGAGGAGGAGAAGAAGTGTGAGGTTTGTGTATAAACTTTTCATGAGATAATATGGTAATACAGCACGGGAGCACCCAGATAGGGTCTGAGATGCTCAAGCGCCAATGAAAAATACCCTTCCGGCAGCGCCGAAAAGGAATAAGATTGGATTACCCAACGAATTGAAAAATAGGAAACGGGAAACCGGGCTTGGAGCGGGATTAAATTTCTAAATATGAATCAAAGGTAGAAAACTCTTTTGGGATATGCAAGGGCTTTGTTGCATCGAGGAGTCCTCTCTATGCAATCTACTGGAATGAAAAGGATTTATTGAGCGTGTTCAAAAATCTGTGCTAACCCCTGGCGCACCCCCTACCCCTAAAGGGGAGTTTATTCGAAAAAATAAATACTGTAATTAAAAACAAATATGCGCTTTTTCGAATAACCCCCCCTTTAGGGGTAGGGGGCGCCGATCGTCGAACCCACCCGTTTCATCATCCCCTTACATCTGATACTTCACCTCCTCTTTCTCCGCCGGCGCAGCTTCTGCAGGCTGTTTGAAGCTTTCAAAGCCTTCTTCTCCAACGGCATCCCGGCTGGTCGGAACGGGAGATTCCGCAGCAGTAGGTGGTTTCTCCTCAAAGAAGTTGATGCCGTAATCAAACCATTCCAAAAGGTTCTCCACGGTAGGTTTATCACCAACCGCGGCCTCTAAATCTGTTACGCCCAGCATTTCTGCACCAATATAGCGCCCCAACTGGAAGTATGCCTCCCATTGTATCTTATCAAAAAACTGATCGCTGGTAGGCTCGTGCGGAAAGTCGGGGTGGTAGATCTTATATTTATAGGTGCCGTACTTTAGTTCATCTCTTTTATCGAGGTCGGGCTTTCCTTCCGGCGCGCGTACGGAGGATTTGACATAGACAAAGGTGCCAACCGGACCATGTTCCTCCCTTTCTTTTTGAGAATAATTGATGATCTTTTTGCCGTCAGGTTCATTGGGATCATCCTGCTCCTCCCAGCATTTGTAAATATCCGCCACCGCGTAGCGTTTCGCCGAATATACCTGCGATGGGCGCGGACGGATGAGTTCTTCGGGCTGCTCATTCGGACGAAACCTGATCTCAAGCCCCATTTCGTTGCGGGCCCGGATGATGAAGTTGTTGAGGTCGGCGAAGGAATAAATATGGTCTTCTCCGGCATCGACGGCAATGATGAGGCGACAACCACGGCGCAGCAATTCGTAAGCGCCCAGGTTTTCAATGTGTCCGCCGTCGGAGATGTTGATCATTTTTTTTCTGGAACCGATACGCCCCAGCAATTCGTAAAAAAAGTAAAGCGGCCACCAGACAATGGCGCGGGCTTTGACCAGAATGAGCGGGTTCGAGATCCAGAATCCGAGCCTGAAGTTGAAGATCGTCATGAGCAGGCTCAGGACCTTGTTGGAATAAATGCCCATACCAGGATTGACGGCTGCTGCTGAAATGGTGACGGCCGCGGGCAATGTCATGCGTTGGTAGTCGAAATAACGGTCCGTTGGGACATAACCGACCAGTTTTGAGCCGCAATAAAAAGGACTGAGCAAAAAATAGTCGCTGGTTTTGGTGCCCTGAAAAGCCTCATCTTTTAAAGGGTTCATCAGATTCAGACAGGTATTGATGAGCGGGTATGGACTGATGTAGTCTTTGAGATCCTCTGATTTTGCGTCAAAAACCTGCTCCATCCGCATATTATTAAAGTCGCCCGAGAAACGCAGAAAAAGGTCGGCCAGCTGTTTTCGGTAATATCGGTGGAAGCTCAGTGCGTTGGGATTGGTGAAGAAGCCAATGAAAAAAAGCGACAATGCAATGATGCCGTAGGTCACTTTGTCATCGAGCGAAATATTACCGATGCCTTTGTATCCTACAATGACCACCCAGGCGTACAGTATAAGGGCGAACCCTGCGATTACAGATTCTAATCGATTGAATACCTTTGAAATACCCAGGTTGAAATTTAATATTATATTCACTAAAAAGTGTATCGCCAGCAATCCGCCGGGAATCACCAGGGCCCACCAGCTCATTTCTTGGCCGGCCAGAAAATTCAGTCCGGTAAATGGATTTTCACCCAGACAACTGGCGCCGATCAGATAGAGGCAATAGAGGATGCCTCCAACAATGATCGGGCTGACCAGGCTCATCAGCCAGCTGACCACAAAGGCGATGATGAGCAGGGTCAGGTTGCCGTTTTTGCCCAAAATTCCGGTGTGCGGCACCATGTATTCCCCATGCTCGCGCATGGCCTCGATGTGTTCCGTGGAAAAGAGTTTGCTGAAATCCTTCGTCACTTTGGCCGTGCCTTGTACATAGGAATGGGTGTAACCACCGCCCGACACAGAGCTCAGGTAATCCGCCTTTTGTAAAATGCCGTACTTATTTAAGGTTTTCAGAAAACCCAGATTGATGGTGGCGGAGCGAATGCCGCCGCCGGAGAGCGCAATGCCAAACCAGTTCGGTTTTTCTGCAGTGCCGTGCTCCATGCCGAGTTTTTGACGACGAAGGCGCAGGTGTTCTTGTTCCTTTTGGATGACTTCCTTGCATTGGATTGGTTTCATTTTGTGGATGGTTGATGGTTGAAAGGGGGGAGAGATTGTTGCGATTGGTGCGATTGAGGAGATTGTTGCGATTGGTGAGACGAGATTGACACAGGCTTTTGAGTTCTCGTCCTATTTGGAAAGCTTATTGGGCAAATTCCTGTGGCTGCCTATCTTGCGGCAAAATTGGGAATAAAAAACAATTCCCGCAAAAAGATAATGGAACACGGATGACAAGGATGAGACACGGATTTGCCTAAACGATACGTAATCGTCGTGACTATTTTTTTGACAGGATTGATCAGGATAATGTCGGCTTCGCCGACTTGCTCCGATCATTGATTTGAGGCGATTATAAAAAACATGTATGCTACGGAGTCGGCGAAGCCGACATTATCCTGTACATCCTGTTAATCCTGTCAAAAATGTCGCCCATGGGGCGAGAAAAGATGTGTACATACATCCGTGTTCTAAAGCATCCCATCCGTTTTCTAAAGCATCCCATCGCTCTAAACGATCAACCTATGCGTGTCCTGGTATTTGGAAAACAATACAAAGAAAAAGACCAGCCTCAGGTGCAGGAAGCATTTGATGCGCTGCAAGCGGAAGGCATTGAGATCAGTGTTTTTGAGCCCTACCTGAAGGATATTGAGGCGCAGATACGAGTACCCAAGACTTGTGATGCGTTTTTCGGATACGAAAACTTTCGCACACAAAGCATTGATTTTGTGATGGTTCTGGGCGGCGATGGAACCATGTTGGCAGCGACTACCCTGGTGCGTGATTCGGGGGTGCCTATGCTTGGCATCAATCTGGGCAGACTGGGATTTCTGGCCAGTATTGATAAAACCCATATCCGGCAAAGCGTGGAGATGCTCGCCCGGGGACAATACACCATCAATGAACGCAGTACGATCTATCTTGAAAGCAGTCCGCATATTTTTGGCGATCTTCCATTTGCGCTCAACGATTGTACCCTGCTTAAACGCGACACCTCCTCTATGATCACCATTCATACTTTTTTGAATGGCGATTATCTTAGCTCCTATTGGGCCGATGGGCTCATTGTAGCCACGCCTACCGGGAGTACGGGTTACTCCCTGAGTTGCGGGGGACCTATTATATTTCCAAATTCGGGTAATTTTGTCATCACACCCGTGGCACCACACAACCTGAATGTCCGCCCGCTGGTGCTTTCGGATGAATCGGTCATTTCGTTTGAGATCGAAGGCCGTGCCGATAATTTTATCTGTTCGCTGGATTCCCGCTTCGAACTGGTTGGGAACCACCACCAGTTGGCGGTACGTAAGAATGATTTTCCGATCCGATTGGTGCAATTGCAAGACACGACATTTCTCAATACGATCCGGGCGAAGTTGGGCTGGGGGGAGGACGTCCGGAATTAAATTTTAAATTATGCAAAACGCTCAAACCCTCGTCCTCGAAACTGTAAACGGCTTAATTGAAGAAAACGAAATCGAAAAAGCCCTTGATACACTCAAAGATCTGGACAAGCAAACCGGTGCTGGTATCTGGCAGGATCTGACGCTACAATACAGCAACCTCCGTTCAGCGGCCAAAGCATCGCGTGAAGGCCGTATCCCGTTTGAAGAATTTCGGCGTTACGAAGCTCAGGCTAAATATGCGCTGACGGAATTGATGAAAGAAATTCCGCGCAAAGTGGCCCTGAATGCAAAAATACATGGTGTGGGCGCCTTTGACTTCGAGGTGCCGGATGAACCAACCCTGGAAAAAGTGCTGGGACCGGTCAATCATTTGGTGCGTATTGATTGGCTGGATAAAGCCCGGGCTGCTGCCAATGCAGTTTGTCGGATCGTATGTGCCGACGGCAATCTGGGCACTGGATTTCTCACAAAAGATGGACATGTATTTACCAACCACCACGTCATCGGCACTGCTGAAATTGCAAAGACCGCCCGCATCGAATTTAATTACGAAGAAGGTAAAAGTCGCAGCAGCTACAACATTGATCCTTCGGACTTTATCACCAGTCCGCCCAATGCACTGGATTTCGCCCGGGTAAAAGTGATCGATCGCGCCGATGCACCCCTCAGCCAATGGGGTTTTGTTGAATTTGACCCGGAAGCGATCCCAACGCTCCAGGAAGCTGTTACTATAATTCAACACCCAGAGGGGGAGGTCAAACAAATTGCGCTCACTGCCAATGAGGTGATCGGCCAGTTAAATCAGTACATATTCTACAAAACCGACACCAAGCGGGGCAGCAGCGGATCGCCAATTTTCAACAACAATTGGAAGGTGGTAGCCATTCACCACGCAGGAAAAGGCGCCGATGATGGCGGTGGACTGATCATCAATGCCAAAGGAGACAAAGCCCCTGCCAACAGGGGTATCCTCTTCCGGGACATTTTTGCTTTTATTGGGAAATAGAGCAAAATGTGGTCAATTTTTTAATGTGGTCAATGTGGTCAATGTGTTTTTGCGCTCACGTTGACCACATTCCACACAGTTTTTTGTTGCTAACTTGAGTAACCAATCTTTGGCTGAGTTGTCTTCCTGACGGGATCTGTCCGCATCAAGTGCGCATTGTACGAGCACATGCCCTACCCAACACCCAAAAGGGCCAATACTCGAGCAGAGCGCACTTGATGCGGACAGATCCCGTCAGGAAGACAACTCACGTTGAGATTGAGATAGGAAGTGTTTAAAAAAAATTGCTTTATAATTACTTGATTTGCATTTGTGCGGGGTCGTAAGACCCTCGCAGGGCGTCGGGCATGTGAGTTGGTAGCATTGATAACAGGTCGCATTCTTGCCTTGCAATAAACCAATTCTAAGATCAGCGCCCTGCGTGGATCTTACGACCCCGCACTCATACTCCCGACTAATGTGGTCAATGTGTTTTCGCGCTCACATTGACCACATTAGTCACATTGACCACATTTCTCACATTGACCACATTTCTCTCATGCCATTACCCAAACCACTTTCGGAGATAAAAAATGATTTAGAGGAATTAGTGGTTCTTGAACCGCTCAAAGCCCTCAAATACCTGCAAGGATTACTCCCGGACGGTTCCGAAAAACGCAGCCAGACCATTTTACTCGAAGGTCGGCTGAGCCAGACAAACAGGGAGTTCAACAACGGATTAATTAAATTTGAGGACCATAAACTGGTGGTGGCCAACGTAAACAAAGCCATTCTGGACTTGTCCAACGACCTTTCGGACGCCGATTTTGATTCAAAACCAACTGCTTCGGGGCAAACACCTGTGGCTGCCGTGCCAAAATTCGTGGTCATTTACGATCCTGCCGACGAGCCGCACTGCAAAATGCTCAACCGGCACCTGAACGTGCTGAAGATCATGAAAAAGATCCGGGTTTACAACGTAAATGAGACACTCGGCACAGATTTGGTAGCACAAGCAAAAGCAGAATTGGCCGATGCAGATTATCTTTTGGTCTTGATCACCGTAAATCTGTTCAACTCCACAGATTGGTTTGAACTCGTCTATAATGCACTCGGGGAAGGTCGGAGGATGATACCCTTGCGCATCGAAAAAGCCGATTTTGAAGGCACAGGGCTGGAAAAACTCAAATCCCTGCCCTCGATGGGGAAGGCGGTTTCAGATTTTGCCAATGCTGATTCAGCGTATGCAGACATCGTGGGCGAATTGAAGAAGTTGTTGCCAAAGTGACGATTTTTCATTCTCTGCCTTTGATTTCATCCGCATTCTCTACATTTGCGGACTTTTTTCGGAACCCCCCAATATTCAAACACCCGCTCACTCAATAACTCACTTATTTTTAAGAGGTATGCAAAGCAAAGGCGTAGTTCGTTTTTTCCTCATCGCACTCACTATCGTGTGCCTGTACCAGTACCTGCTCGTCATCCCGACGAACAACATTGAATCCGATGCGCGAGCCTACGCGGACGAATGTGCTGGTAAAAACTCCAAACTCGGCTGGCAGGGATGCTATGCACAGTATCTGGACTCTCTCTCGACCGAAACGGTTTTTGAGATCCCGCTCATCAAAAAATTCACCTATGCTGACCTGAAGAAGAGCCAATTGGCCATGGGTCTTGACCTCAAAGGCGGCATGAGTGTATTGCTTCAGGTGGACCTGCGCGATTTTCTGAAAAGTCTTTCGGGAAACACATCGGATCCAAATTTCGCTAAGGCACTTGACCGCGCTACTGAACTTCAGAGAACGCAGCAAGGCGACTACATCAGCCTCTTTGCGCAAGCCTGGAGAGAAGTTGGGGAAGGCCGCTCGCTGGCCTCCATTTTTGCCCGCAACGAAGCCAGCGGCATCAAATTCGACGCCCCTGATCCAGACGCACTCAATTCCATCCGCACCCTTGCCAACGGCACGGTAGATGAGACCTACAAGCGTCTCAAACAGCGGATCGACAAACTCGGCGTTGTACAGCCGAATATCAGCCTTGACGCTGCCCGCGACCTTATCCAGGTTGAACTGCCGGGTATTGACAACCCTGCCCGGGCCCGTGAAATGCTCCAAAGCCAGGCAAAACTGGAATTTTGGGAAACCTATCGTATTCAGGATGAGGGTATTATCCAGGGTTTCACCGGCGCTGATGACCTGCTTAAGCTCAACCAGGGTGCTGTAAGTGGACAGGTGATCGAGAAAGACACCGTATATGAGTTCCCAAAAGGACTTGATGGACAGGCAGACAGCACCAAGGAGAAAATCCCGGTAATCACCGATCGTTTGAACAACGATTCTGTGGCTGGTCCACTGATTTCCCGCATGAGCCTGAATGGTCAAGGCGGTTCTGTGCTGGCCTGGGTCGACAAGAATAAAATGCGTCAGATCGACACGTTTTTCGCCCGTCCGGATGTAATGGCTAAGTTCCCGGCTGACCTCGCATTCCGCTGGAGCCGCAAGCCGGTGGACGATGCTCAAGGCACAACCGAAAGCCTTAATGGCAAATACGAACTCTACGCCGTTAAAAAGCGCTCTGGCTCTGACAATGCTCCGCTCGACGGATCAGTGGTCACCATGGCCCGTGCCGATCCTGACCCCACCAGCGGTGAAATTCAAGTAAGCCTTCAGATGAACAATGACGGCGCAAAAATCTGGGCCGATATGACCACGAAAGCCGCCAACGACGGCAATCGTGAAGTCGCCATCCTGCTGGATAATGAGGTCGTGAGCGCCCCAAGGGTAATCAACCCCATCACTGGCGGAAGCACTTCGATCACAGGCGGATTCCAACTGGAAGAAGCACAGGATCTGGCACAGATCCTTCAGGTTGGTAAACTCCCTGCTGGCACCCGCATCGTGCAGGAAAGCCAGGTAGGCCCTTCACTCGGCGCCGACAACATCAGCAAATCGCTGACGACCATGATCCTTTCCGTGCTGTTCCTTTGCGCGTTCATGGTGGTTTATTACAACAAAGGTGGCTGGGTGAGCGTGGTAGCGTTGCTGGCCAATATCTTTTTCATCCTGGGTACACTGGCTTCCATGGGTACTGTACTCACATTGCCTGGTATTGCCGGTATCGTGCTTACCCTGGCAGCAGCAGTTGATGCGAACGTAATTATCTACGAGCGTATTCGAGAGGAATTGCGCAATGGACTTACCATGGCAAAAGCAATTTCCACTGGTTTTACACGCGCACTTTCCGCCATCATTGACGCGAATGCGACGATGATCCTGACGGCATTGGTACTGATGTATTTCGGTCTTGGTCCTATTAAGGGTTTCGGTACCGTACTGTTGGTCGGTATCATTTGTTCGATGTTCACCGCAGTTTTGGTAGGCCGATACATCACAGAGTGGTGGATCAGCAAAGGCCGCGACATCAACTATAGCCGTCCATGGTCTGAAAAGTGGCTGGTGGGCTTCCACTATGACTGGATCGGCAAACGCAAATACGCTTATGCATTTTCGCTGGCATTGATCGCCATTGGGGCGGCTTCATTCTATACCCGTGGCTTTGAGTTGGGTGTAGATTTCAAAGGCGGTTATTCTTACAACGTACAGTTTGACAAGCCTGTAGAAATTGAATCCCTGCGCGGCCCACTGACGACTGCCTTTGGCGGCAACCCGGTGATTAAGGCAGTGAATACGGCCAATACCTATAATATCACCACGTCCTATCTTATTGATGATCAAAGCGACAATGTAGTAGATCGGGTGTCGGCAAAACTCCACGAGGGTATTGTGGCGGCAGGTATCACTGCTGACCTGGAGTCCTTCAAAAACACCGCCAGCACGGGCACCCACATTGTATCGTCAAGCCAGGTGAGCGCTACGGTGGCCGATGACATCCGGAACTCTTCCTTCCAGGCAGGCATTTGGGCTTTAAGCCTGATCTTCCTGTTCTTGTTGATTCGCTTCCGTCGCTGGCAATTTTCGCTCGGTGCAGTGCTTTCACTGTTGCACGATGCGCTTATCATGCTTACATTCTTCAGCCTGCTGCATGGACTGGTGCCCTTCTCTTTGGAGATCGACCAGGCCATCATTGCCTGTGTCCTGACGGTCATTGGTTTCTCTGTGAACGACACGGTCATTGTTTATGACCGTATTCGTGAATTCATGGGGATCTTTGCAGGTCGGAAGAAAGAAGAAGTGTTCAATATGGCCATCAATACCACGCTTAGCCGTACGTTGATCACCTCAGGTACGGTGTTTATTGTGGTATTGTTGCTGTTTGTATTTGGCGGTGGCGCGATCAAGGGCTTTGCCTTCGGTATGCTGATCGGCGTTGTATTTGGTACTTATTCTTCCATTTTTATCGCATCAGCCCTTGTGGTAGATTTCACAAAAGAAGATGTGATCAGTGGCAGAGCCGTTCAAGCCGCTACCCCTGCTGCTGAAAAGCCTGCCAAAGTCAGGAAGGAGAAGGTTTAAGGGACATTGGACGTTGGACATTGGACATTGGACATTAAGATATTCAAGACCCCTGCCCGTAACGCGAGCAGGGGTCTTTGTTTTCCTTTAAATGCCCGAAGTTGAAAACTTAAGTGCTGGTCTTCCAATAATTTTTCACCCAAAGGTTTTTTTGAGCAACTTCTCTGCTACTTTCGCCAACTATTTTGGTGGATCAAAGCACCTGCCTCACCAAAAACTTCCTTTCACGCATACAAAACGTAATTACCGCATGAATTCATTTTTATCGCTTGGTCGCTGGTTTTTTACCCTTCCTTTCGCTGTCTTGGGACTGATCAACTTTTTGAGTACCAAGGCGATGGCTGATGCTTTTGTGCCCAATTACATTCCCGCGCCTACCGTGTGGGTCATAATTGGGGGTGTTGGTCTGGTGGCGGCTTCGATCAGTATGCTCATCGGTAAATATGATAAACTTGCCTGCACATTCCTGGCGATCTACTTGCTGGCCATGGTGATATTGGTACACCTGCCCGCAGCGATGGCAGGAAGTTTTAGTGCTCAGTTTTTATTGTTCAAAGACCTTGCGCTCGCCGGGGCAGCCATGATGTATGCCCAACATCTGGCGAAAGACCGCTCAGTAATCGATTGATTATGAGGGAATAGGGACAGGGCAATCCAATGCTACACATCTACTATCTATTTTGTGCTACTTTCCGGCTGATCTTAGCGTTCAGTCATGCGGCATGGTATTTCCGATGGCATGCCTCACGTGTCCTTGATCTGCCCGAAAGCATGGCGATCGGGGCCGATGAAAAGCGCCGTTTAAAGCACTATTTCTTTGGAACCACTTACCTCGCAGCCTTGATGTGCTGTCTTCGCAACAATCCTTTAACCCGCAGCGAAAAACTTCTTTTTACCAAGCTTTCTGCGCTTTCCTGCTCCTTCGACGATCTCGTAGATACCTTTCAACTGCGGGATTGCGCGGATTTACTTTGGCAGGATAATCCTGAAGCATTCGGGCGGGCTGTCGATCAGCGAGGATTGGCTTGGCACTTGCTTCAGAACATTTTCAGGATCTTACCCGAACATCAACTGGGGCTTTTCCGTGCGTACATGCACCGTGTTTTTAGGGTAGAAATGACTGAAAAGCAGAAATCCAGCAGCCTGAGAGATCCGGATATTGAGGAATTAAAAAGGATCACTGCAGAAAAAGGAGGCAACTCCGTGTTGCTTTTTCGCAGTGTCCTGAGCCATCCACTAGCTGCTGCGGAGGAAAACGCCCTCTACCAGTTTGGCCATCTGATCCAATACTGCGATGATATTTTTGATCTTTGGCACGACCACAAATCGGGAGCGGTTACCCTGGCAAGCTCCCTTGCAGCACAGGGCGATCTTGCGCTGCTGTCCACCCTTTTCGAACAACAAGTGGCAGCTACCCACCTGGCTTTTCGCAAGACCCCCTACCCTTCCGGCCAGGTGGAAACTACCTCATATATTTTGCATTTTCTGGTGAGCATTACCCGCGTATGCTTGCGAAACTATCTGGACTTAGAACGCAAATACAAAGTATTGCCTTTGGTCAATCGCACCCTCATTGTGGTAGATATGGATAATTGGTTAAATCGCTTCCTTGCAATACGGTTTTTATTACGTCCGCTTCCGTAGATTTTTTGCAGAAATGTTTGGACTTAACCATTAAGTTTCGACTTTCGCCCCAGATTTTTTTCCGGCAGGTCCGGGACGGTTAACCAATCAAGATTAGCAATCCATTCTATTGTATGAACGGCGTCGGCTGCTGAAAAGCAGCCGACGCTTTTTATTTGGTAGCGTGAGATTAAATTCGCGTTGTACATGATCTTATTTCACACAAGCTACTAATTTTCGAAATAAATTTTGCCCAGAGGAAACCTTCTTTGTCTCATATCGATTATTCAGCCTATAATGCTGCAAAAACTCTACACCCACTGGATCGAATCGTACCGGGGTATCCCACGGGTAATCTGGTATATCTCGATCGTGAGCCTTGTCAACCGTTGCGGGGCATTCGTAATCTCGTTCCTGGCCATTTACATGACCAAAAAATTGGGATTCCCACTGGAACAGGCGGGGTATGTGATGACCTGTTTTGGGGTGGGTGCGCTCTCCGGAGCATTTATCGGAGGCAAACTCACCGATAAGTTTGGATACTACCCTGTACAATTCTGGAGCCTGATGCTCAATGGGTTAGTGCTGCTCCTGATGATGGCGGTGCGCGATATCTGGATCATGGGCCTTGCCGTATTTTCCATGAGTTTTTCATCGGAGGTGTTTCGCCCGGCCAACTCGGTCGCCATGGCGCAACACTGCGAACCCCATACCCGCACACGCTCTATTTCGCTATACCGAATGGCGGTAAACCTTGGCTGGACCCTTGCTCCTGCTTTGGGGGGTATGCTTGTGGCTTTCGGCTGGGAGTATCTTTTTTGGGTTGATGGTCTGACCTGTATCGCTGCTGCTTTAACCCTGCTTTGGCTCTTGCCGCGCAAGACTCCTCAAACTATAGTGCAAAACGAGGAGGAGAGCGAGGTCGCCAAAATTGTCAGTATCTCGCCTTACCGGGACCGTAATTTCCTGTTATTTGCGTTGCTAACCATGCTCGGCGCCGTTGTTTTTATGCAAATTATGTGGACCATACCCTTGTTCTGGGAAAAAGCCTACGCCTGGTCAGAGGGGAAGATCGGAAAAATGCTGGCACTCAACGGACTGCTGGTTTTTTTTATTGAAATGCCGTTAGTGCATCGCCTTGAAGGGCGTGCGCCGGCATTGGGATATGTACGGTTCGGACTGATCTTGTATGCTGTTTCTTTTGCCCTGTGTCTACTTCCGGGTGCGCTGATTGCCGCTTTATTGTTCACCATAGTCATCTCATTTGGCGAAATGTTCGTGATGCCGTTCAGCAGCAATTTCGTCTTTGGTCGCTCAGAAGGCAACAAACAAGGCCAATACATGGCAGTGTATACCATGGCCTATTCGGTAGCGAATATTATTGCACCCTTTTTGGGCACACAAGTCATTGCTGCATGGGGTTACCCAACACTTTGGTATCTGATAACGGTTCTGGCCCTCCTTACTTGTCTTGGATTTTGGTGGATGGGGAAACGGTAGGCAGTGGCAGTTGGCAGTGGGCAGTGGCAGTTGGCAGTGGGCAGTGGCAGTGGGCAGTGGGCAGTGGCAGGGGCAGTGGGCAGTGGG